>DASPIR010000009.1 GCA_035628995.1 Clostridia bacterium
AAATGCTCCAACGTAATACTTACACAATAAACGCATGGACGACGCGGCCTTTTGCCTCATCTGTCCGGTAACGGGTTCGCACTCACGACACCACTGAACCGGACCCACAGAGCCTTTCCCCTTGGCGGAGCTTCGTTCCCGGTGAAGGGGTGTGGTTGCTGACCTTCTCCAGAGCAATGGCTTCTTCAACCCAAGGCATGCCTGCTTCTTGCTTCTACCCTCTGTGCCGCAGCGTGAGTGTTGTGTTAAGTGATGTTCGGTGCCCCTAGCTTCAGCAGTTGGCATGGATGCCAACATCCCTAAAATAATTATCCTAACTTACTTCGCCAATCCGTCCAATTAATGTCTCTCCCTGGAAAGGCTACTCTCTCAAATGGCCATTCTTTAATCCAAGTCTTAACCATTTGATACAAATAGTCTTCCAACCCATTTGCAAGCTCACTTTGCCTTGCCCATAAGTATACCTCTGCATCATACTCTTCAGCTTCACTTGGGTTAATATATACACAACCTAAACAAATAGTCTCATCTAATGATACTACTGTATATGTGAAAGCTCGTCTATTTACAAAATCATCTTGATGCCTTTTCAAATCCCTCAAACATACTTCAACTGTCATGTCTTCTTCTGGCCATGTATCATCATCCATTGGGTCTAGTATACTTCTCAGGTATTCTCTGCTAGACATTACTGCTTCGTAGTCTTTCTCTACATCTTCTACCGTTAATATTCTTAGTCGAAACTTTTCTGCCTCAAGGCAACCCGGAATAATAAACCCATCGGGCACAAACTTATCTTTCATTATAAGCCCTCCTTATCTAGAATTATCTTAATAAATCCACGGCACGATGCCACGGTAATGCACCGAATGTCATTTAACGTCTCCGCACTCACGACTCCGAGACACTTAGAGCCACGTCTCTTAGTGTCGCAGGTGTGGTTGCCCTGCCCCTGCTCCGAAGCAAATCCATCCGGCAACCCAAGGCACGCATACTCCCTGCCCTTGCTATCGTGCCGCAGCGTGAGCGCATTGTTATATGGTGTCGACTGGTCTATTCGAAGGCTGTCATATTTTACAGCCTACCTTTTTAGAAATCTATCCCCTTCTCATATAAAGCAAACTCCCTCTCCCCAAGAATCCTCTTTCCAACTCTTATGAATCCAAGGCTCTCGTATAGCTTACAGAGAGGCTCCCTACCCCAACCAGTATCCAATCTCAAATATCTTATTCCTCGTTTCTTGCATTCAGCTGCTGCAAATTCAACCATCTTCCCAGCCAAACCTATTCCCGAAAACTTTCTTCTGACACAAAGCTTATGTATATAACCTGCTTCATTCCCTTTTGATTCTGGCCAAAACAAAGTGTCATGCCATTGAAGAATCATGCTGCAAGCATTTTCTTCTCCAATCTTACCAACACAGAAGTTCTCCTTCTTCACTCCAACTAATAAACTCTTTTTTGTCAAATCACTTACCTTCCACATGTTCATCCTATTGTCTTCACACCATTGTGCAACTTCTCTTAGTATGTCAATTGAAACGTCAACCTCACCTACAGTCACATTGAAATTATCAATCATAATCAAAATCATCCTCTCTATCTAAATAAACTGTTGTCGTTCTATACAACACTATTAATGTCCATCATCCGAACTACCCATTCGATATCATATAACGGTTTCGCACTCACGACGTCCCTGAACCGGACCCGCAGAGCTCTCCCCCCTGGAGGAGCTTCGCTCCCGGTAAAGGGGTGTGGTTGCCCTGCTCCCGCTCCGAAGCAAATGCATCCGGCAACCCAAGGCACGCACACTCCTTGCTCGTACCCGACGTGCCGCAGCGTGAGGGCATTGCTATATGATGTCACCTGCCCCACGAAGTAAGGAGCATCATTTATAAAGACATTCATGAATCTATATTCCTTATGCCTATCAATCCTCAATTAATTGCTGTAATTCAAAAATGTTCGCTCCCACATGTTCTGGCTTATGTGCATCAGATGCTGTCCTTATCTTTACATCATTTTCTTTGAATACCTCAAGCATAATCTTATTCAAGCCAAGTTCTGATAAACCATAATTCAGAGCTAATCCGCCGCTTTGCTCAGCATACATTTTTGACTTATTAAGCAAGTTAGCAATTTCTATGTATGTATCCCTCAAATTATATGATGGGTAGTATTGAAAACACTTTATTGAATCTGGATGGGCTACACCATCGAAGATCTCTGTTTTAATCAACTCTGCCATTATCTCATAGTATCTTCTGTATGCATTATCTGCATTGATATCTTTCCAGAACTCTGCTTTATGGTCAAAGCCCCAGCCATCAATATAATGTACCGACCCAGTTAAAAAATCAAATTTATATTCCTTCAAAATACTATCAAGTAGATCCGCTGTCTTTGGAATAAAACACACTTCCAAACCGAACTTAATCTTCAAATCATATTTTTTCTTCTTTGCTGATTCTATGAAACTTAGGTAATTTTCTATTGTCCCTCCCATTCTCGTTGTCAGCCAATCATGTTGATATAAATTAAAATTATCAACTGGCTCATACACCTTTCTGAACTCACTGAACTGATGAGTATGCTCAAGCAAGTAAATCTCATCCATTTTGGAATTGACTGCTGCAGACACTATTTTATCTAACAGTTCAAAGGTATATTTACCAGTAGTATTGTGAAGAAAATGAACATGTACATCTTCCAATATTTTTCCTCCCTATGCAAGCTATTACCACTTATAAATAAAGCTATGCTCATTCCGATCGTCTCAGAAGAATCTATGCAGGTGATATCATATAACGGTTCCGCACTCACAACACCACTGAACCGGACCCCGGAGCCTTTCCCTTAGGTGGAGCTTCGCTCCCGGTGAAGGAATGTGGCGAGCCCTTCTTCATGTCCGAACAACAGAGCCCTACTTCATGCTTCAACCCGCGAGCCCTTGTGTGAAGCCGTTGTTAGATGACGTTCACCGGCTTCTTGTTCAGAGAGTCACACGGACGTGACTCCCTTAAGCAAACCTAACATAGTGCTACATTACTTCAGTTCAATCTCCACAATTGACTTAACAGTATCATTATCATATACTGCAACATCCAAAGTTTTTATCGTTCCACATATATTTATATTACTTGAATTTATACTATCTACAAGCTTTTTACATATCCTTTTATCTTTTGAATTTGCTACACCAATGTGTGGTACAAATTGTATTTCAAGATATAATGTATCAAGTAGTACATCCGAGTATAACTTATCATGAAGCTTTACAATTTCACTATGTCCCTCATCTGGAACTAATAAAACATGCCAATATTCGTTAAATGCATTTTTGTTTATCACAGCACATCTAATACAAAAGTCGATAGGCTTAAAATCCTTTACTTTCTTAAATACTTCATCTTTAAATTCTTTCTCATCTTTACCAAATGTCGGAAATACAAATGTGAAATGTGGATAAACAATATTGTAATTTAATTCATCATGTTCTTTCCTAAAATCCTGTATCCAATTATAATCACTTTCTTTTATATCAAGTTTTCCTAATACTAGAAATGCCATCAAATCAACCTCCTTGGTTAAGCAATGTTTTAATTAAAATCTTCAGCGCCCTGCCCGTAAAATGAAGTACATGGATGTGCGTGCTTTTCGGTGCATGTCATCTAACGGTTCCGCACTCACGACGCCCCTGAGCCCTAAGGCGCCGGCCGAACCTTAGATAACTCCTATCTTAGGTTCGGCCAAGCCGGGTCATGCCTGACTTGGGCTCAGGGAGTGTGGGCGGCCCTTCCCAAAAATCCTGACTACGCCGCCCCCTGCAGGAATGCCTTGTTAGCTGATGTCGGACTCCCGTAATCCAAAGGCTGCCATGTACGGCAGACCCTTTAGATTACATTGCAACTATAGTTTCGCAATATATAGAAGATACACATTAGCACCTGCTAGTTAAATTAAACATAACCTTCTTTTAAGCTTGTTATTCTCAGCTTCAAACTCAACAATCCTTTTGATTTCAACATCCTTTCATAATTTAGTTATACAATCACGATTCGTATTCGTCAAAGTGGGAATTAGCACTTCTATTCAATTTATCACATATAATGTATCAGCAATTTTGTAAGGAGGTGATACTTTGAGTATTGATAAATTTACACGCGCGAAACATCCTGTCAAAGGAGATCAAATCCCGCGACCTCCCAAAAAATGTGACGGTCAACTTTATACTGTACAACCTAACCATACAGTCTTCAGTATTGCTCGCAAATTCGGAGTAACAGTTGAGGAGATTCTTGCTGCGAATCCACAGATCATAAACCGGGATATTATCTTTGTGGGTCAGGTAATATGCATCCCCACCAGGGCACCCAAACCTGTTTGTGATCTTCGTGTGCTTACACTAAGATTCCTGACAGAGGCTGGTCAACCACTGCCCGTAGTTGGCGGAGCTGTCCAGCTTAATAAACGTGTAATTGTACGACCCACATTCAATCGTCCGGTTTCCCGAGCCTTCTTTTTCCTGGAGCCTACCGGAACTGAAACCTGTGAACTTGCCAGTCTCATCGGTGTTGATTGTCCCAGTGCTGTTACTGGTGTAGCTGAGATACTTTGGCAGGTACCCCCAGGCACTTTGGGACGTGTTTTTGTTGTGGCATGCATTAATAGTTGCTGTGCGAAATCAGATGAGGTCCTTGTTGTCCGGAATTCTTGATAAATCACAGACGTAAGTCCATGGTACATGATCATTGTGCACTATTTTGTTTGCTGTCTATAACATAAAAGTCTTCTCGGCAATTATGCCTATAACTCTGTGCCATGGACGGCGCAGCCATAGTCCGATTTCAGCTAACGTCTCCGCACTCACGACACCACTGAACCGGACCCCAGAGCCCTCCTCCCTGGTGGAGCTTCGCTCCCGGTGAAGGGGTGTGGTTGCTGCCCTTCTTCAGAGCAATGGCTTCTGCAACCCAAGGCACGCACGCCTCTTGCTTCTGCCCTTCGTGCCGCAGCGTGAGCGCTTTGTTAGGCGACGGAATTATTCTAGACTAATTCATCCAACAAACTTAAGAAAGTATTAATTGTCTCAATAAAACGGTCAAAATCATCAACCAGAATACGATGACCTGCATTTTCAAATACTTCTACTCTACAATTACTAATATTATTTAAATATACCTCAACTGCTTCATCTGTTAATTGTGAGGAATCTTTCATACCCCTCATAACTAATGTTGGACATTCAATTACATGAAGCAAATTGCTAAAATCAACTTGCTTAGACTCTCGTTCGATACCAAGAATGGCAGCATACTTAATATTAGTATCTGGGAAAACGTTAAAAAATCCGTCAGCCCAACCTTCAGTCATCTTCTTATGTAGAGCTGGATATTCTTCTATAATTAGTCCTTTAATTTTCATATTATTATGTATAGCATAATCAATTGTATAAGAGACCCCTCTTGAGTATCCCAAAAGGTAAAAATTCTCCAATCCAAGGTGGATTATCACAGATTCTATGTCACTCACATGGTCTTCTAATGAATAGCCATTCTCAGGGCAATCGCTCTTACCACGTCCACGGAATGATAAAACAATACATCTTCTAGGTGCTAATACGTGCATAAGGTTTGTATAGTCTTCTGCTGATTCGGATAGACCAGAGCAAATAAATAAGGGTGTAAGGTTGCCTTCACTTTCATAACTTTCTAGATAGTGAATCATTACTCCTTTGTTATCGACCCAACCTTCTCTTATAATCATAATTCCACCTACTTTACTATAATTTCATTAATCCCTCTGTCGCCTAACGGTTTCGCACTCACGACACCACTGAACCGGACCCCAGAGCCTGTCCGTCTGGCGGAGCTCCGCTCCCGGTGAAGGGGTGTGGTTGCTGCTCGCACCCCAAAGCAATGGCTTCTGCAACCCAAGGCACGCATGCTCCTTGCTCTTTCCCTCCCGTGCCGCAGCGTGAGGGCATTGTTAGGCGAAGTTATCAGATGACTTTATAATCTTAAGGTTTTATATCTACTTTCTTATTAGTTCAAGTTCAGCACTTGCCGGATTCGCCTCACATACACAACATATTGTTATGAAAAAGCCAGTCATCTTATTTTTATAATTTGATACTCGTAATAGTGCTGAACCATACTGATGATGTTCTTGACTTCTGCTTTCCCATTCAAATTGAAAAATTCCACTAGGCGTTATTTTACCTACAACTTTATCCTCACTTATTAATTTTTCATCATTATATGTTCTACAAGCACCCTTAACCCTTGAACCGAATTGTGTAAGTTCCATGAATTCTTTATCTTCTGGACTTACTTCATTGTTATATATAACTTGCCATTTCCCTGAGATATTAGGATAAACACGGAATAAAACTAAATTAGCAAGGTTTTGAAGTTGTGACTTAAAAATATAAATAATAATTGCTGCTACTATTGAACTCATTACACCTAATAAAAAATCCATATAGACCCCCTAGTAAAATTTTTAAACTTCTTATAAGAAAATAACTAATCTGCCACAATGTCGCCTAACGGTTCCTCACTCACGACACCACTGAACCGGACCTCGGAGTCCTACTCCTTGGCGGAGCATCGCTCCCGGTGAAGGGGTGTGGTTGCTGCCCTTCTACAGAGCAATGGCTCCTGCAACCCAAGGCATGCTCGCTCACTGTCCTAGCCCTAAGTGCCGCAGCGTGAGTGAATTGTTAGGTGTAGTGTGGTGTCCCTAGCTTCAGCAGCTGCCATGGACGGCAGCTACCCAGATTATATAATTATAAATTTTCTTTTCATTATCTATTTATTTCTAACAAACCCGAGAACCTCAATAATAATCAAATAAAAGTAAAAACTAAAAGATAATTCAAATCCGATTTATCCGTTTAATATCTTTAATTCTGCTCATAGCTAACTGCCTATAATACTTAATCCAATCGTTTTCTTGTTCAGTCAAGCTTTGCTGTTTATCACAGTAATTAATGAACTCAGCAAATGCCGCTTCTGCATTTGAATATTTTTTCTCATGAAACCAATTATCAGCAACCTCAAATAAGGCTTTAAACCTTAAGTAGTGATTTGGATTATCATCAAAAAACTTCTTATACAAGTTTCGCGAGTTATAATAATCTCTTGCTTTCTGAAGTTCTTGGGCTATGACTAAGATTTTTGGAATGTCAACATTTAGATTCTTATGCATAAGCACCTCTATTTATCTATTCTCTCCGTCAATCTCCGCCACGGATGGCGGAAAAGACACCACATTGCACCTAACGTCCCCGTGTTTGCGACGGCTCTGAACCGGACCTCAAAGCCCCACCCCCTGGCGGTGCTCGCCACTCGGTGAAGAGTCGTGGTGCGCTCACTTCATGCCTATCCTCAAGAGATTAGCTCCGTGCCTTTACTCTACGCACCCAGAGCGCAAACACGTTGTTATATGTCGTACCCACTTCTTACCTTGTTGATAGTAGACCCTTAATAATGTCCCTAGAATTAATTATATCCTCATCACTTTGTATTACTTCTAATACTATCTTTCCAGAGAATTCATGCAGAATCTCATTGAAAACACGACCATAATCTATTTCACCTTGACCAACTGGTAAGTGCTCATGTATAACATCGAAGTGTTTATCTGCAACGTGCAATACCTTTGGTTTCTTAATCGTGACAATATCTTTGAGATGTTTATAGCTTTCCATATGAGCTACATCAAGAATAAACTCAAGCCCCGGATTCTTTTCAAACATGATACTAATCTCTTGGGGCGTATTGAAAATTGGGTCTATCTTACTATTATTCTCAAGGTATAGCGTAATGCCCTTATCACCGAGCATGTTCAAAGCAAATGATACTTGGTTAGCTAGCTTATGTATGGTCATTTCAGTAATCACTTCGCTTTCACATATTGGATGGATTATTACTTCCTTCTGATTAAGATAGCCAAGTAAGTCCATGACCTTTGGGACATGCTCTTGAAATTCATTAATGTCAAGTACAGCGTGAATTATCGTTGGAAAGCCATGGTATTTGATGACTTTCTCTTTCGGGGATGTATCTTTACTTAACGCTATCCCATTACGATCATACCAAACTTGCATGAAATCAAATCCATGGCGTATTGCGAAAGCAACTTCATCTTCATACTTATTAAAATATCTCGCTAAACATCCTATCTGCACCATTTTTCATTCTCCTTGCTCGTACCCTGGTACTTTAATTAGAAGTGGGTATGTCATATAACGGTTTCGCACTCACGACACCACTGAACCGGACCACGGAGTCCTTCCCCATGGCGGTGCTTGTCACCCGGTGAAGGGGTGTGGCAGCGCCCAAAGCACGCCTGCATCTTGCTTCCGCCTGCTGTGCCGCAGCGTGAGCGTATTGTTAGCTGATGGCTCATGCCCCACAGAGACTCACCCTATTAATCAAAGTAGACTCTCTATTTATGCTTTATATTAGCTTTGCTCTTGGCACTTAAAGATTCATTTATATGTACGGTATGGTGGCGTGTAGCTGGCATTAACAAAATTCCAGCTACATTCTTCTTGCCCCAAAAATCTACAAGCCAACTTGCTGCTTCATGTCTTGAAACTGCGCCGATATCAAAAATCTTATTAAGTGTTATATCATCAAACTTTCTCTTAAGATCAGTTGGCTTTAATCCTTGAATAATCTCTCTGGTTCTTCTACCTACAGTTATTCTATAATTGTGTAATTCTTGCATGTTGATATTTTTACTAAACTCCAATATTTCACCGACATTCATAGCATTTCCGGTATCATATATACTTGACTTTATTCTTACAAGCCAATTATCTGAATCAATAACCTGATTACTACCAGCAACTATTATATTCATTGTAATATCTTCTATTCGAGTTGAATGCCACATCCCGTATGCGACAGTGCGTCCTTTCACCCCAACTGCGGTTCTAAATGTTGTATCGTCTAGGTCTTTCCATAATTCATCTTCAAATGTCTCGACATTTGTTCCGCTCATTTCTGATGAATGCACCATGGAATGCTGTTCTAAGCATATTTTCATAGCTTCATAAAACTTATCAGGCTTTAACAATATCTCTCTTAAATGAGTCTGCTGTGCATTCCATAAAGACCTTCTACTATCCATCTATATTCCTCCCCTTGGTTTTTTTATCTCACAATCTATAGCTTATTTGGCATGAGCTGTCAGCTAACGGTTTCGCACTCACGGCACCACTAAACCGGACCCGCAAAGCCCTCCTCCCTGGCGGAGCTTCGCTCCCGGTGAAGGGGTGTGGTTGCTGCCCTTCTCCAGAGAAAATGCTTCTGCAACCCAAGGCACGGCCTGTTGCTTGCTCTTTCCTATCGTGCCGTAGCGTGAGGGCATTGTTAGCTGTAGTCGAATGCCCCGTGAAGACATGCCTTAATAATGTTCTACCAATAGAAACTCTTTAGTACGTATTTCTAATTACCCACTCGTAACGACATTTCTTCTGTTCATCTACTGAAAATGCATCAGACGTTTCAGGTATATCCACTATTTCTATTAACTTCGCTCCAATAATCTCACAGGTTCTTTTGGATGCATAATTATCGGGATTGCAAGTTATTACTAGCTTCTCCATTCCAAGGTCATTTGCAACTTTTTTGACTAAATTACATGCTTTTGATGCGAATTTATTACCTCTAAATGCTTCATTTATGCCATATCCAATGTGTCCAATATACCTAACAATTTTTTCTGTATCTTTTAGTCTTAGATTAATATAGCCAATCTTCTCCCCTGTTTTATTCAGTAGTATGCTAAATTTAAATACTGGAACAAACCCTTTAGTAGAATCTCCAGGATACTTTTCATAAAGTACAATATCAATTTCTCCATCACTTAAATCATCATATTCTACGTTCATTGAAATAACCTCCAATTACTTAATTTATAGCACTTCTTAGAAGAATTGCTTCAAAATGAATATGCTATGCGTCCGATTACAGCTAACGGTCTCCCACTCACGACGTCCCTGAACCGGACCCCGAAGCTTGTCCCTCTGGTGGAGCTCCGCTCCCGGTGAAGGAGTGTGGTTGCCCTGCCCCCGCTCCAAATCAAATGCATCCGGCAACCCAAGGCACACATTCTCCCTGCTCCAACCCACCGTGCCGCAGCGTGAGGGCATTGTTATCGGATGCTACACGCCCCTCGGAGCCGAAGCTGACATGGAGGTCAGCTCCTTAATTATTCCGTACCATACATATCCTAAATATTCTTTATGCTTGCATACCTTTCCACTAGACTCTGTATCACTGGTTTTACTGGAGGGCTTATCTCTCTAGGAAGATCATCAATACTGAAAAACTTAAAACCGTTGCTCTCATCATTTGAGTTTGCTTCTCCATAGTATTTGCTTGTCATAAATACAATGTCAATGTTATATACTTCATCACCATTTGGATACTTATAATACAATTCCTCTCCTGAGAATATATCAAACAAATCTAATGCTTCTACTTTTAATCCAG
This sequence comes from Clostridia bacterium, assembly GCA_035628995.1. Taxonomy (NCBI): domain Bacteria; kingdom Bacillati; phylum Bacillota; class Clostridia; species Clostridia bacterium. The sequence goes on from DASPIR010000009.1 coordinate 10,514, forward strand.
TCTCTTCATATACTTCTCTTCGTGCGGCATCTTCTACCTTTTCACCAGGTTCAATTGACCCACCTGGGAAACACCAGCAGTCATTATCTGTCCTATGAAGCATTAACACCTTTCCTTCAACTCCAAAGATGATTACACTTGCTCCACATTGGAGTAAAGGTCTATGTCCAACTATTTCTCTCAAGCTCTTTATGTATCCAGTCATTTGTTATCCTTCCATTCTGTTCAACATATTTAAGTAGATATCACAGTTGTATAATACCTTATAGAAAGATTTCAACAAATTCGGGCATGGACGCCCGGTTCTGCGTGTAGTGTCGCTAACGTCTCCGCACTCACGACACCACTGAACCGGACCCTCAAAGCCTCTCTCCATGGCGGAGCTTTGCTCCCGGTGAAGGGGTGTGGTTGCCCTGCCCCCGCTCCAAATCAAATGCATCCGGCAACCCAAGGCACGATTACTTCTTCCTCTTACCCTCCCGTGCCGCAGCGTGAGGGCATTGTTAGCTGATGGATAATGCCCTGCAACGCTTAGCTCAATCATCTTTATATACCGCTTCCGGTACCCGGGACCTGACATGAGTCGCTTGTGTAAATATTGTCTCTCTTGGGTTAAAATCTCTACCAAACTCCGCATAGGAGTTTGAACCTTATAGGAAAATAGCATATTACCTTAACAATTTATATATATACATAATAATCTCTGTACCGTTTGCTGTATTATCTACATACGAACCAATCCACACATTATCTGAAGAAACATACAATCTCCAATTAGTTTTGTTTCCATCTTTTTTATATATGGTATATTGGTACTTAACATCATCACTAATTGAAGTATAAACATCAGATAATGTAGATAAATCGTTTTTGATTTCTTCTTTCACATAATTAGGAGAACTGATTTCAACAGTATTATCTGAAGTTTCAATTTTGAATAAATCTGCTTCAATGGTATACTTAGTCCCTGCCATTCGTTCACTCATATAGTTAATAGTGGAAGATGATAAAAGTGATAAATAGCTTACTTCCTCAAATGTGTATGTGCCATAGAAATCCCGTTTATCACTATTTCTGCTACAAGATAAACAAAATAATAAAATTAATCCAGCTATAATTATAAATACTCTTCTCATAATTCAACCACCTTACAAGAGATAAAAAATTCTTGTTTTTCATTATTCTGCTGTTGTACAATTTAAGAATATACTTCTTACATAAATCAATCTGCATTATCTGTCAGCTAACGGCCGCGCACTCACGACGTCCCTGAACCGGACCCCGAAGCTTGTCCCTCTGGTGGAGCTCCGCTCCCGGTGAAGGGATGTATATCAAAGATTTATCCGAAAGCTACTCTTTAACTTACCACACATTATAGGCTTAACCCACGTGAGTGCCGTATTCTGTGAAGTGGCAGGTCCCACAGCGCTTAGCAGCCATGGACGGCTGCTCCCCCAGCAGATAACTTGCTATTTTTACTGTTCTTTTTCTCTAAATGATACTGAAAAATACGGTAATTGATTTGGTAAAACATTCTTTTTAACCGTATACTCTTTAGTTATGTCTTTAATACCAACTGTAAGATAAGTTTTGTTATCTTTCTGGCTTATTTCTAGCGATGAAATAAATTGATTCCCTTCTACATTTATCTTTTTCCGGTTCTTAAATTTACTCCCTATTTGATCTGTAGTAAGTTCAAAAATCATTTGATTCTTTTCCTTGTCATAGGTTGTTGTAGTCGGAGGTATATCTGTAGCAGCAGTATAAAATTCCATATCATTACTATTTCTAGGTTCAAACAATGCCTCAAAACCATTGAGGGTTACAATGATATCTGATAGAACAGCATGTTCTTTACTCCCTGATTTTACTGAATAAGATAAATCAAAATATTTTTCTTCACTAAATGAGGCAAAATCATCATCTGCCTTCAATTCATTTTTTGTTCTTATATTGTTAATGAGATGTGGAAAATTACCGTAAATGCTCTCGCTATTCTTACCACTTGATAAAAAAATGAAGTAATTTTCATTTACCACTTTCTCTAAAGTCACATATTCAAACCCTGATTGTATTGTATCCATATCGCCTGTTTCTAAATTGTAAACATCAAATCTATCAGCAAAAGTTTCCTTTTGTGATTGAACAAGTACCCATTCTTTACCGATATTTTGGATGCTCTTTATCTTAACATCTGAATCTGTATACTTCCCTTTAACCTCGTCCAAAGTTAGTTTCGGAACACTTTCATTAGTACTTGTTTGCTCGGTATTGACCTTATTATCTGACTTGCTTGATTCTGGTGTACAACCAATTAAAAAAGTATTAATTGATAGTAACAGTAGAACCATAAGAGCTGAAATTACTTTTCTCATTTAAAATCCCCCCCCCAATTCATTATGCAGTTTAATATATATTCACTAACTGCTAATATGATAATTACTATTTAAAGTAATTTATCGAAAGGCGCATGGAGGCGCCGTACTTTTCCTGCCATTTTACAGCTAACGGTTTCGCACTCACGACACCACTGAACCGGACACACAGAGCCAATCCCACTAGCGGAGCTTCGCTCCCGGTAAAGAGGTGTGGTTGCCCTGACCCTACTTCGTAGCAAATGCATCCGGCAACCCAAGGCACGCACACTTCTTGCCTCCGCCCTACGTGCCGCAGCTTGAGTGCTTTGTTAGGCGACGTTATTGACCCTAGCAATTTATTTTTTCTTCTTCTTTTTGATACACATACTGTAAAATTCAAAATATGACTTCATAGTTTCATAACACTTTTCACATAAAATATGAATGTCATCCGTACCAGCATCATTCAACGCTTTTTTAATTTCTTCGGTTCTCGGATGCAAAATAAATTCATATTCAACTTTTTCAGCAACTACATCTTTTATTTCTTCACCGTTCTCATCATATGCTATCAAAGTCATTTTTTTGAGGAATATGTTCTGAAAACGGATCGCCTAATCCCCAAATAACTTGTGGAATAATATACCCATTATATTCATTTCCCTCTTCATCATCTAGTACTTCAGCAATATAATACTGACTTTCACGAACGTTAATTACCACTGGGAACTCATGGTAGTCAGAACGTCTTAGCTTTTTAAATAGTTTAGTGGTATTATCCCACTTATCAAATTTGACAGCTTCCCAATCCTCACCTGTATGAGATTTATATTCTTTTCTCATAGTTTCAGTCAACTGTTGCGCTAAAGTCAAAAAACGCGCAAATGCTCTTCTAACTGAAACTGGTGAGTTTCTATTATTTTGTAATTCTTTCAGGGAATCGGTTAAATCCCCAAAGGTCATCTGAGAATCACTAATCATAAATCTATAACTCCCTTGTAAGTAAATAATGTCGTCTAACGTCCAGTATCTCCAACGTTACTGAACCGGACCCATAAGGAATACCTCTTGGCGGTGCTTGCACCCGGTGAAGCAATGTGGCGCGCCCACTTCATGCCTTCTCTCCAGAGTCCTGCTACATGCTCCATCCCCACGCGCCCTCGTGGAGATATAATGTTAGACATCGGACTCTGCCCCGTGAAGCCAAGAGCAGCAAGGAGGCTACGGCCTTAAACCTCTTCTGATTCGTATTTTATAAATGTTATGACATAAAAAGACTAATGTTTAATTTTATAACCAACTTACAATATTTTTAGAAATATCTCTTCTTTTGGATTTTAAATCATTTTTATTTGAATAACCAACGGCTATAACAGCCATTAATTGTAGGTCATTTGAAACTCCTAGTAAATCTCGTACCTTATCTTCATTTTTTAATATTTCTCCAATCCAACAGGTAGATAAACCTAGCTCATGTGCAGCAAGTAATATATTCTGTATTGCAGCCCCTATTGATTGTACATGTTTCAAGTAAATATTCTGTATTTTGGAATCTATTGCTTTGGTATCAAGAAACACTGAAATTAAGCAAGAGGAATTTTGTACCCAATTACGAAATACAGTAAGTGACGATAATTCTTTTATTAAATTTTTATTATTCATTACTACGGAGAATCTCCATGGTTGCAAATTATTGCCGGATGGAGCCCAACTAGCAGCAGTTAATAATTGCTTTATATCATCCTTGCTTACTTCATTTGGAATATATGTTCGAACACTTCTACGGCTTAGTATAGATGACATTACTGGTTTCATATTATCACTCCTATCATTTTTTCCGATTTTTATAACTCATGTTACTACGCGATTTTCTACAAGTGTGTATAAGCAAACTCTACAAAGTCCTTCTTTTGCAAATCCGTGCAGGACGCCCGGCCAATTGCAGAGTCTGTTGTCTAACGTTTCGCACTCACGACACCTCTGAACCGGACCCCCAGAGACATTCCCCCTGGTGGAGCTACGCTCGCGGTGAAGGGGTGTGGTTGCTGCTCCCACTCCAGAGAAATGGCTTCTGCAACCCAAGGTACGCTTGCTCCTTGCCACTGCCCTACGTGCCGCAGCGTGAGGGCATTGATAGACGATGTTGCAACAATGACCCTAGAGCTAATTAACCTTATCTATTCGTTTTCTTATATTAGTTATTAATAGTACAATAGTAATCAGTACAAATATTGGCGTAATAATAATCATAAAATCTGTGAGCCACGATAGTTTGGTAGAGGTTAAGAAGTTTGGCAAGTATCTATCTGGTTGCCACTTATATACTTCATAGATCGGAACTATCCCATCTCCGGTCGCAATATATTCACTCGTGACACTAACAGCCCGCCCATACACAATAAAGTCAGCTTCATAGTAGCTAGGGTACTCTAGCTCCTTCATTGGTGTATTTCCAACCAATTCTACTGCACTATTATTAATATTTGGATACAGTTCTTCAAAAGAGTGTTTAAGTGGGTCATTACCCTTTAAAATAACTGCTTCAGGTCCAGTAACTGCTTGATAAGAGATGAGAAGCCTTCTCTCGTTAAATTCTGTATTTAAGCTCCCAGGTAGTTTTACTGGTAGAGATGAGATTATCGCAGTAATGATATATAATACCAGTAAAGCACGATATAACATCGATATATTCAGCTTTCTAATCAATCGTAAATAATCCCTCCTTAGAAATACCCAGGCAAATGAAACCAGCAGAGTGTTGCAATGTCGTCTAACGTCTCGCGCTGCCGACGTCACTGAACCGGCCCCATAAGGAATACCCCTTGGCGGTGCTTGCACCCGGTGAAGGGATGTGTGCGGCCTACTCCAGCGCCTTGCTTAACCGCACGAACGGCAGAGCATTGTTACATGCTGTGCCATGACCCTGACTTCAGCAAGCGTCATGGCAGACGCGTCCCTTAAACATCATTTGCGGCATAAAATATAATATGGCTAGAAGTAATATTTGTAATTATTCTACCGCTTGGTCAGTGTCTTATGAAGTTCATTAAAAATTCCGGGACTTGATACAATAATGTCATTTCCATTAAGACAATCTGGAATAATCATGTTCTGTTTAGTGCTGAAGTAACCGGTTATTGCTCCTGATTCCGTCGCAATAAGTTTTGCAGCTGCAACATCCCATGGTTGTAGTATCCCTTCATAGAATCCCTGCAGCCGTCCACATGCCACCCAACATATATCCAACGCCGGAGAACCGAGTCTCCTAATGTCTCTAACGTTGGGCAATATATTTTCTAATAGTACAATAACATCCCGTATATTATCTCTTTTATGTGGGAAACCAGTACCTATCACACATTGTTTCAAATCATTAATATCTTTTACCTTTATGGGTTTGTTATTGAGAAAAGCTCCAGAGCCCTCGGTAGCATAAAACATTTCATCAAGAAATGGATTATATACTACACCAACTCGGACCTTATCTTCAATTGCAAATGCAATTGAAACAGCCACTTGATAGTGATCATTGGCATACCCCACAGTGCCGTCAATCGGATCGATGATCCATGTCGGTTGTTGAATCGATATGTCCGTCTGTTCAATGTCTTCTTCCGATATCAAACGGTGATCGGGAAATAAAGTTGAGATTTCCATTTTTATAAGGTCATTTGAGATTAAATCCGCAGTTGTTACAAGCTCATACCCATGCTTTAAAGATTCATGATATTGATTATTTTCACGGATTTCTTTAATTCTCATGCCTGCTAAACGAGCTATTCGAATAGCTTCTCTTTTTATTGATTCCATTTGAGATCACACCCTTATCCTAATAATATAAATATACTACTACTTATTGTTTCTATTTGCACATCAACAACCTCTACATAGCCAGCTTTCGCAACCCGCGCATGGAGGCGCGGCCAACCCATGGCATTGCATGTAACGTCTTCGCACTCACGACGTCCCTGAACCGGACCATCAAGGAATCCCCCCTGGCGGAGCTGTGCTCCCGGTGAAGGGATGTAAATCGAAGATTTATGAGAAAACCTATTATTTAACTTGTCACATACCTTAGGCTTTACCAACGTGAGTGCCGTGTTATGTGACGTTGGTCGACCCGCAGAGCCGAGACCGACATGGACGTCGGTCCCTTACGTTACTCTAAGGAAACTCTAATTTCTATAATTGAGTCTTCAATTTCATTAATTATCTCCACAGTTATCTCATTAACAGTCGTTCTAAATGTATCAGCTATATTCTTTGTCTCATTAATTGCCAATTCAAAAGTTTCTTCGCTCTCAAAATTTCCGACCGTCATATGTGGTAAAAATATATCTCCCTTCAACCACTCAGGAAAATGTTCTTGTAAGATAGCGGTATATAATAGTTTGTGCAACTCAATAATCTTGTCACTACCTTGTTGAATGTTTAGAAACAGATATTTACCAAAGGATCTAGTCGGTGTAATCCCGTTAAGAACTACCTCAAAGGGTTTGTACCCCAACAAGACTGACGAAATATGCTCCTTTAGTTGACGAGTTTCTATATCGCTATCAAACGGAAAAACAAGCGTAATATGAGGTCTCACATGATTCGCAAGTGTATCATATTTCATTCTGACTTCATCAATAATTTCCACATTCTCAAATTGAGGAAAAATCATTATACATCTTTTTATCATCGGTACCCCTCTTTCAAATTTAACTTAATATAAATCCGCGTAAGGATGCGCGGCTCCCTTCGACCAATGTCATATAACGGTTCCGCACTCACGACACCACTGAACCGGACCCCATAGCCCTTCCCCTTGGCGGAGCTTCGCTCCCGGTGAAGGGGTGTGGTTGCCCTGCTTCCGCTTCAGAGCAAATGCATCCAGCAACCCAAGGCACGAATGCTTCCTGCGCTTGCCCTACGTGCCGCAGCGTGAGGGCATTGTTAGATGATGGCTCATGCCCCTCAACGTCTTGCTTAACAACCTTTATATACTGTTTCCGGTATCCGGAACCTGACATGGGTCAATTATGTAAATATTGTCTCTCGCGGGTTTAAATATCTCACAAACTACACATAGGAGTTTGCACCTAATATAAAAATTGCGTAATACTATATTAAATATTTTGTTCATATTTACTTTAGTTGAGTACCTGTAACACGTTTCTCTTTGTAAGTAAATCCTTTTTCAAAAATCTCCAGTTCATCTTTCTCTATTTTAAAAGCCTCATCTTCATAAAACTTGCCTGAAATACCGTTCAAGCCGCCGTCATAAAGTTCTAATGCCATAAATGCCTCAAAGTTCTCACCCCAAGATGTTTGAATCCCATATTCTTTGGCATTTATAAAACCAAATCTATGATAGTATTCTGGGTTTCCAAAAATAATTATCGCTTTATATCCCAGCTGCTTTGCTTTTTCAATAGAATAGTTCATTAACAAAGAACCAATCCCTTTTCCTTGACAAGATGGAAATACTCCAATTGGTCCCATGCACAAAACTTCGAATTCCTTATTTTCATCATTGAATACTTTTGCTTTTGAATAGATTATATTACCGACAATTCTATCATTGTCACATGCAACAAAACTCAGTTCTTTAACAAATGCAGGTACTTTTCTTATTTTATGAACAATTAGGTGTTCATCGCATCCTGGTTTGTATAAATTCCAAAATGCTTCTCTTGTCAGATATTCTACATCTCTATAATCATTTTCTTTTTCTAGTCTGATTGATATATTCATCTTATTTCTCTCCTTAAAACACTCTTATTTCACATTATCACACCGATACGCAGTATAAGAATAGTACTTCTTACATAAATCAATCTGCATTATCTGTCAGCTAACGGTCTCGCACTCACGACACCACTGAACCGAACCTCGTAGCCCTGCCCCTTCCCTCCGTGCCTTATCGTGAGTGCTTTGTTATCTGAAGTTATTTTGGGTTACCTTTTTAAGAACAGCTTCTATTCTTTCTTCTACAGTAAAATCCCCTTCAATCCTGAGTGTGGGACATGTTAGAGTTGACATCCAGTATTCATGTAACGCTCTACTTCTCATGTCCAATCCTGCTTCATCATATTTTGATGCCCATTCAATGAAGTTCTGATAACTTTCATATCTGCTCCCACCAGGTTCAATGTCTGAACCATACCTCTGTCTTTCTCTTTCAATAAGTCTTTTAATTCTAATATCTTTGGGTACCCAAAGATATACCACTAAGTCAAAGTATGGAATGAATATATCTCCCCAACCACATAATGTGCCTGTTAGTATCCAACTCTCATATTTATCCAAATCCATACGTAGTAACTCTTGCCGATCAGTTCTTTCTCTCTTTTGCGTAAACAATGGAGGCTTAGACAGCCAAAAATAATCATCAGTATCAAAATGCTTATAGCCTAAATTCTCTGCTAAAGCTCTTCCTAGAGTGCTTGTTCCTGATCCAGAGGCACCAATGATGTGTATTCTTTTTATCATTTTATCCTCCCTACATAAATACCTTATCCAGTAATATAAACAATATTAACAACCAAAATAATTTTAACTACTGCATTGATGCCCTGTTTCATCAATACCTTCATATCTCTGTTGTCGTGCTGCTCTGGTGTCCCAAGAGTCCGCGATATATGAAACCTAATCACCACTTTCCCTGTTCTTTTCCAAATAAGTCTCCATACACCTAATAATCAAATATAAGACTTCGCAAGTTACTTTCAAAACTACTATGGAAATTATAAATGAAACAATGGCACCACCTACACCTAGCGGAAAGTTATTTACTGGTTTTGAAGTAAACCATCGCTGTCCATCTTGTATAAACGAGATGGCTTTATCATATGTGTTTGTCATATACAAGAACTTCCCAAACAAAAATGATGAAATTGCTGATAGAACAGTTCCTACCCAGAACAAATTCTTAGCGATACGACTTGCTCCCGTTTTCCCAAAGTCTAAGAACCTATCAAGCATGCTACTTCCCCCTTTGTTGTATACTCGGCTGGAGTATATGCCAACATTTACCTATTATCTCTTCTATTATACGATATATGAGCCCTTGTGAAAATGCACCATCATATAATAATTCCCATCATTCATATGACAATTTTCGCTATTTTCCTACAAAAATGAAAAAGTCGGGATTATCCAATAATCCCGACCATTGTTATTCCTTCTATATCTCATCTATCTTAGTAAATCTGAAATTCACCACATCAAACAGTCCCAAGTCTGTGACTTTTAACTCCGGTATAACCGGAAGTGCCAGAAACGCTAGTGTCATAAAGGGATCATAGTCTCTTGAGACACCCATCCTATAAGCTACGCCCAGCATATCCTCCAGCTGCTCCTGCAGCTGCTCCAGTGGTATATCGCTCATCAGACCGCCTATTGGCAGCGGGATTGAGCGTATTATACTGCCCTTGGAAGCTATTGCAATTCCGCCTCCAATTTCCTGCAGATGCTCTGCTGCAGTGCGCATATCCAGGTCGCTGTCCCCGATGACTACGATATTATGTGAGTCATGGGCTACAGTGGATGCTATCGCACCGTTCTTGAGTCCTAGGCCTTCCACAAGACCTAACCCTATATTACCCGTAGCATTATGCCTTTCGATAACTGCAATCTTTAGAAGTGCTTTCCCCTCACTAGTGGCATACTTCCCATCTTCTTCACTTACATTGCGCCACAAATCCTTCGTAACCAATGAGTGGGACTGTAGACCAATAACTCTTAACCCCTGTTCTTCGGTTGTTATGCTGAAGCAATCTTCTGTTAGGGGCTTGATGTTCACAGAGTTTCGCATCTTTGAATCGTTGATGCTCTTTATTTCAAATAGTGCTTTTCCTTCTTCGGCAATCAGCTTGCCTTCCTTGTATACCTGATATATCTCCAAATCCTCCAGGTCATTCAACACCACCATGTCCGCCTTATAACCCGGTGCAATGGCTCCAACCCGCTCCAGGTTATAACATCTTGCCACATTGAGTGTAGCCATTTGTATGGCTTTCACCGGATCGACTCCCTGCTTTATCGCCAGTCTTATATTATTATCAATATGTCCATCAATCAAAATATCCTCAGGGTGCCTGTCATCTGTGCAGAACATGCACCTCGCTGCACTGCTTTCATTCAAGGCCGGCAAAAGGTCGATAACGTTCCTCGCCGCTGAGCCTTCCCGCAGCATAACATGCATTCCCAGCCTCAAGCGTTCCCTCGCTTCCTCTGCGCTTGTACATTCATGCTCCGTTCTTACACCTGCTACAATATATGCATTCAAATCTTTTCCGCTCAGAAGAGGCCCATGCCCATCTATGAATTTGTTTGCATTCTTTGCAAGTACTATCTTATTCATTATGGATTTCTCATTATGTATGACATTTGTAAAATCCATTAGCTCGCCCAGTCCCAGTACCCTTGGATGGCTGATTATCTCCATCAAATCTTCTGCTTTAAGCACACTGCCTGAATTTTCAAAGGGTGTTGCCGGTACGCAGGATGGGAGCATTATATAGACATCAATGGGGAGATTCTCGGTTCCTTCAAGCATATACTTGATACCTGCTATGCCCTTTACATTAGCTATTTCATGGGGGTCGGCAACCAAGGCTGTAGTGCCTCTTGCTGCTACAGCTCTCGCAAATTCTCCCGGGGTAACCATAGAGGACTCAATATGCACATGCCCATCCATAAAACCGGGAGCCAGGTATTTGCCTTCCATATCCAGCTCAACGGCGCCAGTATATTCGCCTATTCCCGCTATGTATCCATCATGGACCGCAACATCCGTCTTATAGATTTCCCCGGTAAAAACATTCACAAGGCTTATATTTTTAAAAACCGTCTGCGCTTTCGCCCTGCCTGCAGCTACATCAACCAAGGCCATAATAATATCCCTCATCCAAACACCCTTTCCCTTTATATTTAGGCTGAAGAAATTCATGATCTACCATGGAGGTTTCATAATTATTTTCTACAATTATATCACACTTTTTGAATGCTTCCACAATATTTCCTTTTCTTAGCTTATAGTGGTAAATCATATTCCAGGATTCCCCTGAGGAGAACTGGCACAAAAAATAAAAGGCGATTAGAGAACTCAGTTCCCTAACCGCCTTTAAAGAGATTTTTACATTTATATATTGTTATCCTGCCATTGTAACAAACCTAAGCGCAAATAGTACGGCAAGAATATATACTATTGGGTGTACTTCCTTACCCTTACCTACTGAGAGCTTCATTATAGGATATGAAATGAAGCCTACTGCGATACCGTTTGCTATGCCATAGGAAAGTGGCATAATTATTAGTGTAAGGAATGCTGGTAACGCTTCTGTAAAGTCTTCAAAATCAATTTCCTTTACTGCACCCACCATCATAACACCAACAATAATAAGTGCCGGTGCTGTTGCTGCTGCTGGAATCAAACCAGCTATAGGAGCTATGAACAAGCTTGCAATAAACATTACTGCAACCACAAAAGCGGTTAAACCTGTTCTTCCGCCTTCCATAACACCAGCTGCAGACTCTACATATGTAGTTGTGTTTGAAGTACCGAAAACCGCACCAACTGAGGTAGCAACCGAGTCAGATATAAGAGCTTTGTCAATTCTTATAACTTTACCGTTCTTGTCAAGCATTCCAGCCTTTGTGCCGGTGCCTACAAGAGTTCCAATAGTGTCGAAAATATCAACAAAGCTGAAGGATATTATAAGTGTGATAATTGCAATCAATGTACTCCATACATCAACTGCTCCTGTTGCCTTTGCAAGTCCTGCAAAGTCAAAATGCATGAATGTAGGAGCCAAACTTGGAGGAGCCGAGAAAGGGCTGAATCCCGCAGGTATTGCTACTACACCCAACGGTATGCCAATAAGTGTTGTTGCTAAAATACCGATAAGCATTGCACCTTTTACTTTTCTTGCAAGCAGAATTCCTGTTATGAATAAACCAATAACTGCAAGAAGCGTATTCGGTGCTGCAAAATTACCAAAGCCTACTACAGTTGCGGGGTTTGCTATTATAATTCCAGCATTCTGGAAGCCTATAAATGCGATGAAAAGTCCAATACCAGCACTGACTGCATGCTTCATTGAATCGGGGATTGCATCAACAATAGCCATTCTGATCTTACTAACTGTTATAATGATTGAGAATATACCAGACAGGAATACAATGGCCAGACCCTGCTGCCATGTAAAGCCCATTGTAAGAACAACGGTAAAAGTAAAGAATGCATTAAGTCCCATACCTGGTGCTTGTGCATAGGGGCAATTTGCATAGAGTGCCATAACCAGAGACCCTACAGCAGCTGCCAAACAAGTAGCTACCATTACTGCGCCTACCACCGGGTCATTAAATGCATTGAAGCCGGCAGCTCCGTCACCCAGGGCATTGGCTGCGTTCATACCTGCCATCTTCAGGATTGACGGATTGACAAATATTATGTACGCCATTGTTACAAATGTAGTAAGTCCAGCCAGTATTTCAGTCTTTACATTGGTTTTGTTTTCTCTGAGCTTGAACAGCCTCTCCAGCATACCGGAATCTTGTACGTTTGATTTTGTTGTCACGTAATTCCCTCCTTAATTTTTGTTGATTGAACTTCGCTTCTGTATAATTTTATGTACAATAAATATATTACTATACTATTATAATTAAAAACTATACCTTACCACAACAACTTTATGTGATAAGTATTAATTATATATATTAATAAGCTGATTAATTATTATAATAAGCACCTTTACAGATGATAAAGTTCCCTTTTATGGTAATATTAGTATTCGGGCGGGATATATAAAAATCCTCCTTTTGTGGAGATGGAATTAATTAGAATTTTAAGAAATCATACTTGAAAGCCCTGGAATAGTTTATCTGTTCCAGGGCTTTGCTATTCAATATTATTCAATTCTGTCCAAGGCTTTCAACATTCCATATATAATAGCCTGAGGTCTTGGTGGACAGCCCGGGATATAAACATCTACGGGTACAATGCAATCTATTCCGTTCCTGGTTGCATAGCTGTCCTTGAAGATACCCCCGCTGCATGCGCAAGCACCCACAGCTACTACAAGCTTGGGATCAGGGGCCGAATTATAGGTTTTTACAAGAGCCAGCTCCATATTCCTTGAAGCAGTTCCGGTAACCAGCAGCATATCAGCATGCCTCGGTGATGCAACGAAGTGAAGTCCGAACCTTTCCAAGTCATTAAACGGATTGTTCAATGCATTTATTTCATAATCGCAGCCATTACACGAGCCGGCATCCACTTCTCTTATCTGCAGACTGCGTCCAAACATTTTTTTCACTTTCTCTTCAAGCTTCCTGCCTATTATTTCATAGGATTCATCGGGTACTTCCCTGATTTCAACAGCTGGAGCTTCTTTTCGCAAGAAGACGCGGCTTTTTTCCGCCAATTCAAACTCACTTGTCATTGTAACAGCCTTAGCCGGACATACTTCCTCGCAAAGGGAGCAAAATATGCACTCATCCAGGTTTATTCCTATTTCCTTCTTTTGCTTATCAAGCACTATAGCAGCCGAAGGGCACCTGTTAACGCACTCCCCGCATGCTGTACAAACCGAAGCGTCTATAGCCGGCTTTCCCATGATAAATCCGGGGTTAGTGCGATCTTTAGGGTATTCATTTGTTAATCTGGGGTATTTAATTATTTTTTTCAATGTATCAAACATAATTAATCATCCTTATCTACATATTTCATACCAAATCCATTACATAATAATAGAATACTGCGACACAAGGGAACGGGTACCACTGAACACACGGATATTCCACGGATTCCTACGGAATTGCGCGGTTAATTTATATAATATATAGCGACATTAGAGAGTTTTGATACTTACTCTTTATCAATTATTCTTATGTTTCAGAATATTTTTTCCCGCCGTGTATTTAGTGGATTTCAGTGTTTTTCCGAAGGAAAACCGTGGTGCCGTTCCCTATTACTTAAGACGCACTATAAGTCATTTCCCGCATATGACAAGTTGAAGCTTTTGTTTATCAACGGAAAATCAGGTACCGTATTACCTTTGACTGCATGGCATAATGCCGGCCAATTGCAGAATGACGGGGTTCTGACCTTATACCTGAATATTGTGTTATTCTCGCCTGTCATCACCCAGTGAATGTTTTCCCCTCTGGGAGATTCAGTATAGCCTAATGCAAACTCATAAGGCTTAACTTCAGTTATGGTTGATAGTATTTCTCCTGCTTTCATTGCTTCAATAGCCTGTGTTATTATTTTTATTGCTTCGTAGCATTCTTCTATTTTTACATTCATTCTGCTGTTTACATCGCCATAATCATGTTCCGGTACATTGAATGCTGTACTCTCATACATTTCATAGGGGAACTCACGTCTTACATCGTATTTTATGCCCGAAGCACGGCCTGCCGGCCCGGTTGCATTCATGTCAAGGGCAATGCTGTTTTTAAGCACTCCTGTATTCTCCACCCTATCTATAAAAAAGCTGCTTGCCTTAATTATCTTTACTGTATCATCAAGTTCTTTTTTTATTACCTTGATCATATCAATGATTTTCTTCTCATTACTGCTGATAAAGTCTTTTCTTAGCCCTCCCGGCTTGTTCACACTCCTCAAAAACCTGCTTCCGGTCAGTTCTTCTGTAAGCTGATACATCCAACCGCGCAGCATATTAAACTGTGAAGCCGCAAACCCATATGCCACATCGACGCATATCCCTGAAAGGTCGCCAAAGTGGCTTATCAGGCGCTCAGTCTCAGCAAATACAACTCTTGAATAACTGGCTCTTTGAGGTACCACAACCCCTGCAATTTTCTCTATAGCCTGGCAGAAGGCAAGGGAATTGGAGAAAGTCTCATCCCCGGATATCCTTTCGGATATGTAGAAGCATTTTTCTATGCTGGTGCCCTCGCTCAATTTTTCTATTCCTTTATGAACAAAATAAAGCTGTGCCTCAAGGTTTATTATTGGTTCCCCAGCTACGCTGAACCTGAAATGACCCGGCTCTATTATGCCTGCATGCACCGGGCCTACCGGAATTTCAAAAACCCCTGTTCCTTCGATTTTAACAAATTCCTGATCGTTTTTTTCAAAATGCGGCTTATGCTTGCTGTCAAAATCCTTCCTTAACGGATACATATTCTCCGGCCAATTGCCGTGAAATACAAAGCGCCTTGAATCCGGATGTCCTTCAGGAATGATACCAAATAAATCCCTTATTTCACGCTCGTAAAGGTGAGCCTGGTGTATATCTATTGTGATAGATTTAAATGTGGGATTTTCCGCTCCTACACCGTATTTCAGGATGAGAAAGAAGCCTTCCTCTTTAATTGCGAAAACGTAGTAAATCCCGTACTTACCGCAAATCGACCTCTCATCGTTTGCAAATAGGGATACCAGCGACCCTCCAACGCTGCACACATGTTTGCAGATATTCAGTATATTATCGCCGTTGACTTCCACATATATCTCATTTGAATTGTGAGTGCTGCAGCTGTATATATCATCTGGAAAACTCCCTGAAAGTTCATCTAATACTCTTTGAAACGACATATTATTGTCCCCCCATTATTATTCTGGACGCTGATTCAATAAGCATTGAAAGCGGCTTGGGCATATAAAGACCCATCACAGCTATGACAACAAATAAAACGATTATTACGGCAGTGCCGGGATAGTTTATATCTCCCCGCACCATATTCTTGTTCTTGACTTCACCGAAAAACATCATGAGCATTGATACTGCTATACCAACAAATACAAGACTTATAAGCAGTATCAGCATTATTCCGAGTGCAGTGTGATCAGCATCAAAGAAAGCAATTATTATATTCAATTCACTTGCAAACACGCTGAAGGGCGGCATACCTGCAATAGCAAACAAACCAAGGAGAAATGCAGTGCCGGTAATCGGGAGTATCCTAAGTAATCCGGTTACCCTGGAAATCTCCTTTGTCTTATATTTCAGATACACATTCCCTGATGAAAGGAAAAGCATTGATTTCGTGAATGCATGATTTACCATATGAAACAGCGCCCCGAATACAGCAATTGGTGTAAATGCCCCAAAGCCCAAGGCTATAATACCCATGTGCTCAATGCTGGAGTATGCAAGAAGACGCTTATAGTCTCTTTGTCTGAGAATGAATAAGGCTGCTGTTGCAATTGATAAGAAACCTGCAATCAGAAACAGCCTTCCAGTATAAGCAGTGCTCCCAAGACTCTTATTTACAATTATTGTCACTCTGATTATTCCATACATTGCGCTGTTGAGTAAAACCCCTGAAAGCAGGGCGCTGATAGGTGCCGGCGCCTGGCTGTGTGCATCAGGCAGCCATGTATGCATTGGAGCAAGTCCCACCTTTGTGCCGTATCCCACAAATATAAATATAAATGCTATTTTCAGTATACTCGCATCAAGCTTGGCCGCGTTTTGATTAAGAAACAACCAGTTCAACTGAATGCTTGGATTATGAAAAACACTGGCTGAAGCGTAGTTTATGAAAACAATTCCTAAAAGCGCAAGTGCAATACCAACTGAACAAATTATTACATACTTCCATGCAGCTTCTATTGAGTGCTTGTTATTATAGAACCCTACCAGAAATACGGAGGCCAGCGTAGTGGCTTCTATTGCTATCCACATCAGTCCCAAGTTCTGAGTAGTAACAACCAGCACCATTGTGAATATGAATGTATATATCAATATGTAAAATAGCTTAATGCTCCTCAGTTCAATGGCTTTATGCTTATACTCCTCATTAAGATATCCTATTGAATAAATACATACCAGAGAGCCAAGTATCAATATTATATCCAATAAAAGCACACTTAGGGAATCTATATAGAAATAACCCGCAAGCTCTGGGAAGCTTAGATTTCCAAAGGCAAGAACCCCATTGGTTATATATATCGAAGCAAGCAGCAGCAGTACTGCCCCTGTCGCATTTATCGCGTGTAATACGCCCTTCTTATTTGTTAATAAGAAAAGCAGTGCGAATATTAACGGAATTAGCAATGCAAAGATTTCCATGTCTTATCCCCTCAAGTTCCTCAATTTGTTTAAATCAATCGAATCAAAATTCTCATTTATTTTAAATACCAATACACCCATTATCATAACTGCTGTAAGCAAATCGACAAGTATGCCAGCATCAATAATTATAGGCATTCCATGGGTAATAAACAATGCAGCGGTAAACAAACCGTTTTCTATAACCAGAAAACCTATTATCTGGCTAATAGCCTTTTTCCTGTTTATCATAAAGAATAGACCTATCAACATAACTGAAATTGAATTTACTAGATAAAGCCTTATGCTGCTGTCATTAATGCCCTTAACCGCAGAAACAGAAAAGTATGATAATATTACCAGTCCGAAACAGATCAATACAGCTAAAGGTATATTCAGAAAAAAGCCCTTCTCAACCTTGTGCTCGACTTTAGCAGCAGTACCTCTGAGAAGCTTTGGAATATATATAACCTTTAGTGCGATTATCAAGCCGCATACTACAAGAATGTCGATCTTTCCCTCCTTGAAGAGGTTCTGGATGCCGAGCAAGCCGGCGGCTATAGCAATAAGAAGCGACTGAATCCTGAAGGTCTTGATGCAGGAGTCCACCCTCTTGTTTGCCACCAGCATAAATGATGATAACAATATAAGAATTGATAATATACTCAAATAGTCCTTCATGCTTACCTCCCCACAATGAAATATTCCGCAAATCCAAGAAAAGAAAGTATAAACGAAATAGCTGCCAGATTCGGAACGCTGAAAAGCCTAAGCTTTACCGTACTGATTTCAGCAATAGCAACAAGCACTGATATAAATATGACCTTAGCTAAATACAGCAAAAGTGATACGATCACGACCATTGCAGGATTGACCATATGTATTAATGCATCAAGCGGAATAAACAAGTTTGCAAGCAAGGTTATAAGTATCAGCTGTTTTATTGATGCTCCCAGTTCCATGAGTGCCAGGTGCTTTCCTGAATATTCAAGGATCATTGCCTCATGCACCATAGTCAACTCCAAATGAGTTGCAGGGTCATCTATAGGTATTCTTGACGTCTCTGCCATCAGAATGATAAAAACAGCCAGAAAAACCAATACATAAACAGGTTGAATAATCAAAGGGCCAAGCTGTGTGGCATTAACCATCATCGTATATGCAGAAGTTGATTTTGCCATAAGTCCTATAGTGAACAGGGACACAAGCATGGAAGGCTCAAATATTGAGGAAATCATCATTTCCCTGCTGCTTCCCATACCTCCAAAGGTACTTCCTGTATCAAGAGCAGCCAGTGTCAGAAAGAACCTGCCCAGAGCCAGTATGTAAATCGATAGTATTATATCTCCGGCAAAGCTCACCGGTTGTATAAGCGTTGTTACAGGGATTAAGAGCGCCGCGCATAGGTTGGCTGTAAATATTACATAAGGCGCAGCCTTAAAAATCCACGATGAAGTTTCAGATACCACAGTATCCTTTTTCATGAGTTTAAATATATCATAATAAAGTTGGAGCACTGGTGCGCCTTTTCTCTTTTGTGAAAGAGCCTTGATTTTCTTTATTATGCCATTCACTAAAGGCGCAACACATATCATAACTAACAATTGTATCAATATGTAAACAATACTGTCCATTTTAATTCTCCTTAAATGTTTCTGTAATAAAACACATCAACGCGTTTAGCTTAGGACGTAATAAACCAACAGAGCAATCATTGTAACAAATATATAGATGAGATATGCATGTATGCTGCCTGTTTGTATGGAATGCCTTGTTCTTTTTGAAAACTGAGCAAATAAGCGTATTATAGGTGCATAAAAGTACAGTTCAAACAGAGATTGTGTAGACACTATATATTTGATTGACTTATGATAATACGGCGATGCACCTTCCTCTGTCTTTATTTCTCTACCAGGCATATAAAGCGGCTTCAAAACAATACGCAGCGGTTTTGAATATCCCGTAGCACTATACTGCATCCGTGGGTTTAGTCCAACAAATCCACAGTCCCATGTGCCATATTTTCTTTCTTTTGAATGACCTCCTGCCAATTTTACCAATATAAAGGTCACACTTGCGATGACAACCCCCATAATAACAACCGCAATTGGTGAAATCGCGTTTTTATTTATACTTAAAGGATAATAAACGAAAAATGCTCCTCCTTGCAGATCGGATATAAGCGTTGTGCCTATCATTTCAAGGTTTACCCTGTCAATAAGTCTCAAGGCCAATGTTGGGAAAATACCCAGTATGACACATAATAGAGTAAGCAAGCCTTGCCCTATTCTCATGCTTGCTGGAACCTCCCGCGCACTTTCTGCATGCTCACTTCTGGGCAATCCCAGAAAAGATATTCCTATCAGTTTTACAAAGCAAGCCGCTGCTAATGCACCTGCCATAGCAAGTGCCGCCACGGTCAGCATGGATATGAGGTTTATTGCCGAGGTGTTTGAGCCTAAACTCATAAATAATGACTGATAAGTCATCCACTCGCTGGCAAAACCATTAAAAGGAGGTATTGCAGATATCGAAAGAGCTGCTATCAGAAAGAGGAGTCCGGTAAAGGGCATCTTTTTTATGAGACCTCCCAATTCCTCCATATCCTTGGTGTGAGTTGCATAATGTATTGAGCCGGCCCCCAGGAAAAGTGCACCTTTGAATAGTGTATGGTTCAAAAGGTGAAAAAGCGCAGCCATCATGGAAAGACCGCATAAAACCATATTCCCGCTGGAGTATGCCATAAAGGAAATACCCATTCCCATCAATATTATTCCTATATTTTCTATACTGCTATAAGCAAGAAGCCGTTTGATGTTGTGCTCCATTAGAGCATAAGCCACTCCCAGCACTGCAGAGACAGCCCCGGCAGTAAGTATCAAAACACCCCACCACATAGGCTTGTCCGTAAAAGAAATAAATGCAAAACGGAGAATTCCATATATAGCGGTTTTTATCATTATTCCTGACATAAGGGCCGATACATTGCTTGGAGCTGCCGGATGCGCATAAGGAAGCCATACATGAAAGGGAATCACACCGGCTTTTGTACCGAAGCCAATCAGAAGCAAAACAAATACTATACTCTTGATACTTGCCGGGACAGCACCAATATTAACTCCAATCTCAAGGCTGTGGGTGTACTTGTACGTTAACATGAAAGCTATCGTTAAGAAGGCTGTACCGATATGAGTCATTATTAGGTATAGTGTCCCTGCTTTTCTGTTTTCTGCATGCTCGCCTTCAAATATGACCAGGAAGTATGATAATAAAGACATTAGCTCCCATGATATCAGGAAGCCTATGACATTGCCTGATGTCATCACAAATATCATCGATAATATAAAAGTGTTATATAAAAAATTAAACATTCCTACGTTTCTCTTGTTGTAATAATGCGAAATATACCCTATCGAGTATATTGACACTGCCAATACCAGAATTGAAAGAGCAAGTATGAAAAAAGCCGAAAGCTTGTCTATATACAGATTGAAGGCTATATGAGGCACAGACATGGAAAAGCTTGCAATGACAGTCTTCTGTGTTCCTTCCACGATATTGGCGATAGAAAGCCAGATACCCGCAGCTGCGGCTATAGAGCTTAATAGGTTAGATAGTATATTGCAGATTTTATGTTTATTATAGAAAACAAGCGATGTTAGCGCGCTTGCAGTATAAAAAACCAACATAGCTGCAGCTAATGGTCCGTTATTAATTATGTACATTTTTTAACCTCCAAAAAGACGTATGAACGCTTCCATTATACTCCTCGAGTTCAGAAATGCAAGAGTTTATTGCTGGAATTTGTTGTTTTTTGCATGAAAATAAACCCGTCTATGAGCTAAATCATAGACGGGTTTTGATTATTACTATGCTTGTGGTTTCATTGTCGGGAAGAGTATTACATCCCTTATGGAGTAGGAATCTGTAAGGAACATTATTATTCTGTCTATTCCTATACCAAGTCCTCCTGTAGGAGGCATACCAATTTCAAGAGAATTTACAAAGTCATCATCTGTTGCATATGCTTCGTCGTCTCCAAGTTCCTTATCATTTGCCTGCTGCTCAAATCTTTCCTTTTGGTCGATTGGATCGTTAAGTTCAGTATAAGCATTTCCAATCTCTCTGGCATATATGAAGGCTTCGAACCTCTCTGTCATTGTCGGGTCATCATTCTTCTTCTTGGTGAGTGGTGATATCTCCACCGGGTAGTCCATAATGAAGGTAGGCTGTATGAGGTGCTCTTCAGCATATACTTCAAAGGCTGCGTTCAGTATATCACCTTTAGAGCAGTCCTGAAGCTTTTTCTTCAGCTCATCAACAACCTTGAGCTTCTTAGCTACTTCTCTTGCTTCCTCATTGCTCTTTATTTCATTGAAGTCAACACCGGAATATTTCTTAACAGCTTCTACCATGGTCAATCTGTTCCATGGTGGTGCAAAATCCAATTCAATTCCCTGGTAATTGACCTTAGTTGTTCCCAGGACCTTCTCCGCACAATATGCTACAAGGTTCTCCGTAAGCTCCATCATATCGTTGTAATCGGCGTAAGCCTGATATAATTCAATCATTGTGAATTCAGGATTGTGTCTGACGTCAATACCTTCATTTCTGAAGTCCTTGCCCATTTCATACACTCTCTCAAAACCGCCGACTATAAGTCTCTTCAAATAAAGCTCTGTAGCTATCCTGAGATATAAATCTATATCCAAAGCGTTGCTGTGAGTTTTAAAAGGTCTCGCTGCAGCTCCGCTGGCTATTGTAGCAAGTATTGGTGTATCTACTTCTATGTAATCCTTTGCATCAAGGAATTCTCTTATTGCCTTTATTATCTTTGTCCTCTTATAGAATGTATCCCTTACATCATCATTGACAATAAGGTCTACATATCTCTGTCTGTACCTCATTTCAGTATCCTTAAGTCCGTGCCACTTCTCCGGAAGGGGCTGCAGTGACTTGCACAATAAGAGTACCTGCTTTACATGTACTGATATCTCGCCTCTTTTTGTCTTGAAGACAAAACCCTTTATGCCGACGATATCACCGATGTCATAGGTCTTGAATATCTTGTATTCCTCTTCACCTATCTCATCCTGCTTAATATATGTCTGTACTCTTCCATATCTGTCCTGAATATCGCAAAATGATGCTTTTCCCATGTCCCTGAATGACATAATTCTTCCAGCTATAGAAACATCCTTGCCTTCCATCTCTTCAAAATTATCCTTGATGTCCCTTGAATGGTGAGTCTGATCATAATTCAATATTTCAAAGGGGTTTCTGCCTGCTTCTTTCAGCTGCTCAAGCTTATCCCTTCTGATCTTTAGTATCTCACTCAGGTTCAGTTCATCATTAGCCATGTTAATTCCCCCTACTTATTTATGTTGAGTATCTCATATTTGATTACTCCATCCGGTACAACAATGTCGACAATACTGCCAATGCCTTTGCCCATCAAAGCTTTACCTACAGGAGATTCATTTGAAATCTTAAGATTGAGTGGATCCGCTTCAGCAGATCCTCCGATTGTATATTCAACCTCGTCGCCGAGTTCAACGTCCTTAAGAGTGACCTTGCAGCCCACGCTTACAATGTCTGTCTGAATATCGTCCT
Organism: Clostridia bacterium; assembly: GCA_035628995.1. Classification (NCBI taxonomy): domain Bacteria; kingdom Bacillati; phylum Bacillota; class Clostridia; species Clostridia bacterium. The sequence continues at coordinate 33,498 of DASPIR010000009.1, forward strand.
CATCTACTACCTTGGCAGTTTTTAGAATGTTCTCTACCTGTGCAATTCTACCTTCCACAAATGCCTGCTCATTCTTTGCTTCGTCATATTCTGAGTTCTCAGATATGTCTCCAAAAGCTAAAGCCTGCTTTATTCTAAGTGCCACCTCAGCCCTTCTTTTACTCTTTAAAAAGTCCAATTCCTCTTCAAGTTTAGCAAGACCTTCTATTGTTAATATGTTCTGTTTGCTCACAGTCTCCTGCCTCCCGTTCCATAAGATTTTGTGCGAATACACATAAAATCTGGCTCGTAACCTAGCCAGTACAATGAAACCCTATACACTGTTCGTATTAATGATAAGTAGTATTGATAATATGCTCCTAATACTTTTTTTTATGCTGTGTATGTATTCCTATTATCCATTTTCTTTCTTGACACGGTATTATTAGCCTTTGTAAAATCTAGCTTGTTCAGCGTTCTTTTTACTTTATTTGTTTATTATAATGTAGTAGTTTCCGTATGTCAAGTATTAGTGAAAGGCTCCAAATAAAGCAAGGCAATACCTGTAAGGTGTTATTATCGACTATGACCTGAGTTACTGTCTTGAGATATATAAATAAGGAAATCTCTTTATAAAACCTATAAGACTTCTTTCCTTGTAAAAGTGCCTCAATATCCCAAGCATTTCATCGTTAAAGCAAACAAGGGTGTTGTCTTCACTCAAACCCTCCAGCCTGTCATTCCATAATAGAACCTGACTGATTTTTTCGAAATTGCCTGTTGCAGAATTATCTCCAACTAAGATCTTTCCTGTCAGTTCAGTCTGATATGGTTCAAGGTCCACACTATCGTCTGCCAGTATAATGTCACTTTGGGAGATTGCTCTGTCTAAATCCTTCGTAAAAACAGCTGATATTCCCTTCTCAGCCATAAGCTTTTCGAAAACCGCCTTTTTAAAGCTGCTATCCATTTTGTCATGCTCATAAATAAATACCCCGCAGGCTTCCTCTGACATTGTGCTGACATACTGATAGCTGGTGGACTCCCCGACAAAGCACAGGTTCTTTTTCAGCAGATTGGCATTTTTCTCTCCTGATAGTTTAATAAGTACAGCCAAACCTTTGATTGCCTTAATTTCATCAATAATACCCCTTTCTATGCTGCTTTCCATATGCTCCATACCGCTTCCAAAATAATACTCAGTATTCTTCCCTATAAAAAAGCTGATGCTATTCTCCATGCACAAGCTTTTCAGTGCCTTGGCCATCCGTCTGTTATCAGCAGGCACTTTCATAACAGGGCATTCTATTATATGCACTTTAATTTTATTCTGGGCATTGCCTACTTCAATGATTTGGCTAATACTCGGCATAGCAAAAAAATTCAATATTTTCGGCAGAGTGCTTCTTCTAAAAATAACTATAGCAGCATTATACATAGCATCCCCTCCGAAAATATTGAAATTTGAAGCCCGCATGCCGTATTATGAAATAAAATAACCGTCAGGCAATTTCCTCATATAATAATATTAGAGGCCTGACGGATATATGCTTGGTTTTATTTAACAATTGTTCTATACCTGATTATCCGCATAAATCACCTCTTCATTATCAAAGTGTTCCACCCTTGGCTGGAAATTTATCTCCTTCAGCACCCTCAGATAGTCATCGGTCGTTATTTCATCCATTCCCATGCCTATGAGTGCTACCAGCAGTGCCTCAATAACGTTGGTGCCGAAGGAACGCCCCTCCAGATCCGGAGTCGATGTAACCAGTGTGCGTATTCCGCATTCCTTGAGCCATTTCATATCTTCTTTTGTCACAGTATTCGTAACAACCATTTTTCCCTGCATTCCACCGGGCATATACTGTTTTATATAGTGAAAATCGCCGGCTACAATATCTGCATCATAAAAGAATTTATCAAACTTGCCTGCCCTGTTGATATCTTTGTTCTGCTCCTTACCTGTAGGATACAGCATTTCAAACGGCAGACGGCATGCTATAGGAGCGATTATGCTTGCTATCCTGTCCAACATTTTCAGGGACTTAATAGGTATGTTGATGCCCAAAGCAACCATAAGGTCTCCAAGAATAAGTTCGCAGCCCATGTCCTGAAAGCCTTCCGCCATTCCATACCTGTCAATGGCAGGAAGAATAAACACGCTCTTCCCCTTAAGCTTTTCCACATTATCATTTATAAAGCGAGGTATCTCCTTTTCCAGTGACACCTTAAGGCCAGAGCCGTCAACCATTGGGGTGATCTTTGCAGCTTCCCTTATAGGAAGAGCATCTTTTATCCTGTAACGATTTTTACCCGCATTCAGGTAAACATCAATTCCCCCCATTCCAAAGGCATCTACCTTCCCATCCAGCTCCTCGATTAGTTTGATTGCTTTCTGAATGTCACCGTCAGTTCCTATCCTCTCAATAATTACATTTTCATTGTTGATATCCATGGACACCCTATGGTCCCTTTTGGAAGAGCCTATGCTTATACTAACTATATGCTTCATATTGCACTATCCTTTCAGTGTAATTAATATATCCGTCAAATTATCCAGATTCACATTGACATCTTCTTTTATCGGAGATTTCCCTATATCTATCTCTATAATCTTGTTGTCCAACAAATCTCTGGCTATCCGGTTGCGATAATCAGAGGCCATGACAATAACAGTATCAAAGCTTCTGAATTTATTGATAAGCTCCATTATTTTGTTGGAAAGCTGCACCCCGCTGCAATCGTTAACAAAATCCGTTCTTTCTTTCTCTGACATAAGGATGCTATACTCAACTCCATAGGTTCTAAGCACCTTCTCCACTTCTATTTTATTCTTTATTGGAAAGCCTATTGCCGCGATGCTTTGACCTTTTCTTATCTCTCCCAGTCCTTCAAGCCGTGAGATAAAGGTTCTCTCCACTCCAAGCTTCTCTGCTACCTCCTGCTGTGATAATCCCAACATACGAAGCGCAAGAATTTCCTTGACTTTACTATTTATTTTTATCCTGCTTATTACCTTATCCCCAATTCGTACAATATCCATTCTCACACCTCTAACATTCTATTATCGGTTTGTGCACCATATTGTATACAGCTTAATTGTAATACTTATGTTTTTCTTTCACAATATGGAAATTGACCACACCAAAAAGAAAACTCCCGGGAAGCCTAACTTCCCGGGAGAAATAGTAGAACGGTATGCATCAGAATAGCAAAGCGGTCCTGTCTTTAGCTGAAGTATACTTATACAGAAATTGTCAATGGCTCTTATGAACGAAACCTTAGACATTACCGTATGCGAGGCATGGACGCCAAGCAAGCTTCCACGTCCACGGATGGATATTGGAAGCGTTAGGTAATTCTTAGGTTAAGAGAATTAGTGCCATCAATTTTTGTATACCTATACGCAGCTATAGACAGGGCCGCTCTTGTTACTTGCTTGCCTTACTAATGTAATCCAAATACTCCATTAATATATCCTTAACCTCCGCACAGGTGGTCAACTTGAATATCTCAGTCTTTACTTTGGTGGAGCCAGGCATTCCCTTAAGATACCACGCTGCATGCTTGCGCATCTCCTTAACCCCTACCCCTTCTCCTTTAAGCTCTGTCACCATGCTCATATGCGTTATGATTGTTTCCACCCTCTGTTCAAAGGTAGGCTCAGGCAGAAGCTGTCCAGTCCTAAGGTATTCTATCGTACGCTTGAATATCCAAGGGTTGCCTTGTGCCCCCCTCCCAATCATTACTGCGTCACAGCCCGTCTCTTCAAACATTCGCTTTGCATCCTGAGGTTTTACTATGTCTCCGTTTCCTATTACAGGTATATTGATTTCCCTTTTTACTTGTTTTATTATGCTCCAGTCAGCATTGCCGCTGTAATACTGTTCTCTTGTTCTGCCGTGGATGGCTACTGCTGCTGCACCCTCTTGGGCTGCAATGCCGGCTATCTCTACAGCATTGACCAAATCAGCATCCCAGCCCTTTCTGGTTTTTACAGTAACAGGCACCTTCACGGCTTTAACAGCAGCTCTAACAATCTCCCTTACCAGGTCCGGCCTTCTCATAAGGGCGCTGCCGTCGCCATTCTTCACTATCTTAGGCGTAGGGCATCCCATATTAATATCTATTATTGCTGCCCCATTTGCTTCTGCCTGTCTTGCAGCCTCCGCAACTATCTCAGGGTCACTTCCGAAAACCTGCACTGCCGCCGGTCTTTCCTCCTCAGCTATCTCCAATAACACTGCAGTATTATCGCTTTTATAATGCAGCCCCTTGGCGCTGACCATTTCTGTATAAGTAAGTCCGCAGTCCTGCCTTTTACACAGTATCCTGAAGGCCATATCAGTAACTCCCGCCATAGGAGCCAGAAATACATTGTTATTTAGCTTTACACTGCCTATCTGCATCATGATTTTACCTGCCTAAAAGCCCTAATTGCCACTAGCTTTCCCTGTTTCTTTCGTAAATTATTCTCAGCCCTTCAAGAGTAAGCAGGCCGTTTACTGTATCAATGGTTTCAGATTCTGAGGCAATCAGCTTTGAAAGGCCTCCGGTAGCAACTACCTTCGCATCCGGCTCCCCCAGTTCCTTTTTCATACGTCTTACCAGATAATCCACCTGTCCTACATAGCCGTATATTACTCCGGACTGTATACTGTTAATGGTGTTCTTGCATATTACTGCTCCAGGCTTTATAAGTTCAACTCTCGGCAGCTTGGCAGTCCTTTCAAAAAGTGCATCCATGGAGATCCTGATGCCGGGTGATATTGCTCCTCCCAGATATTCGCCGTTCCTTGACACTGCACAGTAGGTAGTAGCTGTACCAAAGTCCACGATTATAAGTGGCCCGCCATATATCTCATATGCGGCGACAGCGTTTACTATCCTGTCCGCTCCCACTTCTTTGGGATTATCAAGCTTTATGTTTATACCTGTTTTGATGCCTGGGCCAACTATCAATGGCTCCCTGCTGAAGTATTTTCTTGCCATATGTTCAAGCGTGTACATTATAGGGGGTACCACTGAGGAAATTACTACAGCTTCTATATCAGAAAACTTATAGTCTTGGATTGCAAACAGCTGACTTATAATCATCCCATACTCATCAGAGGTCTTTTCCGCATCAGTTTTTACTCTCCAGAAGTTGACAAGCTTTTTCTCCTGATAAATTCCCAAAACAATATTTGTATTTCCAACGTCAATAACAAGTACCATACTATATCCTCCACAAAAATAATTCTATTTTTATATTCATATATTCAAATACCTCAAAGCCTTGCCCGAATACCTCGAACCTCGAACCCGCAATGTCAGCAGTAATATTCTAGCATCACTGCAGTTTTTTTTCAACTATGCCCCCTATATATATCCGTGCAAGCCCCTTACAGATACCTCTCCAGACATTATCTCCTTTATTGTTCCGTCTCCAAGCTGTACCACAAGATGCCCTTCTTCAGATATATCTATTGCCAAGCCTATTATTTCCTCTTTCTTGCTTATTACCCTTATCTCCTTGCCTAATACTGCGGATTTGCTCTTATATCCAGCTAGTAAAGACTCTATGCTGCCCTCTCTTACAAAATCCTCATATACTTCTTCCAGCTCGTTGAGCACTGCAGCTACTAAGGCCTTCCTCGAAACAGCACTGCCCTTTTCCAGTCTAATGGATGTTGCAATGCTTGAGATTTCAGTTCCAAAATCCTCATACTCCAGATTTGCATTGATTCCTATGCCCACAATCACGTTCTTTATCTCATCGGCCTCTGCACTCATCTCGGTCAGTATCCCGCAGAGCTTTTTACCGCCTGTCACAATGTCGTTAGGCCATTTTATTCTTGCATCCAGTTGACAGCAGCTCCAAAGTGCCTTAGATACAGCATAAGCAGCTGCAATTGTCAGTTTTGGAGCATCTGCGGGCAGTATGTCAGGTTTCAGCATAATGGACATCCATATACCTTTGCCCTTTGTGGAGACCCACTGTCTTCCCAATCTTCCCCTTCCGGCAGTCTGCTCATCAGCAATTATCACTGTTCCTTCCTCGAAGGACTCCTCTGCTGCTTTCTTTGCAAATGTGTTTGTAGAAGTAACGCTGTCTAAATATATAATCTTCCTGCCTATGTATTTAGTGTTCAATAAAGGTTGAATTTCACAAGATGACAGCACATCCGGGCTTCCGATCAGCTTATATCCGCTGTTGGTCTGGGATTCTATGCTGTAGCCTTCACTTCGAAGCTTGGTGATATGTTTCCATACAGCAGTTCTGGATATACCGAGCTTTCTGCTTATCTCCTCACCGGATACCGATTGTCCGTTGCTAGCTTTTAATTGTTCCAATATCTTGTTTTTCACATCTTCACCTCGCCCTGATTTAATCCTCGGACCTCGCACCTCGAACCCCGCACCTCATATTTACTATTTTACTATAACTCCAAAAAAAAATCAGACAATTTCTTGTCTGATTTTCATTTCTATTTCTTTCAAGGCATTATGCCAATGTGAACAGCACCTGTCCAGTATTTACTGAATCACCCTGGGTTATTGCTACTGATGCTATTGTGATCTCGCCACCCGCCATTATTTCGTTTTCCATTTTCATAGCCTCAAGTATGCAAAGAACATGTCCCTTTTTCACTGTGTCCCCTGCTTTTACATTTATACTCAAGATTGTACCAGGCATTGGTGCTGTAATTGTGCTTGCACCTGCTGGGACTGCAGCTGGAGCAGCTTTCGGTGCAGGTGCTGGAGCAGCTTTTGGTGCTGCTGGTGCCGGAGCCGCCGCCGCCCTTGGTACAGGCTGAACTGCAGGTGCTGCGCTTACGCCGTCTTTTATTTCTTCTACTTCAACCTCATAGCTTTTACCGCTGACATTTATCATAAATTTTCTCATGATATATTCCTCCTAAATTTAATATTTAGAACCTGTTAGCCATCTGTTCCGTTCTGCTGATCTTGCCCCAGACAGGAGTCTGGTCGTCAACACGCTTGATATTTCGCACTACTATGTTGCTTCTGCCGCCCAGACATGATATCAGCGCTGCTGTTATCACTGCAATAAGTTCGTTATCCTCGGCAGCTCCATTGTTGTTTTCCTGCGGTATTGCAGCCTCAACTGGTTCTGATTTTTGAACCTGAGCCGCCTCTGTGCCTTCTTTCTTCTCTTTACCCTTTCCAAAAAGGGTTGCTAGAAAGTTGTTGCTAGAATTAGCCATTATTTCACCCCATCGCTCTTATTATAACGAGTAGGAGCGTATATTCCACCTTAATTTGTCACGCTCCGTTAAACGAGTTTCAAGAAAGGCTTCCTTGGTTGTTAAAATGCTTTAATAGAAGCCTTTTTTATACCGGGAGGTTGCCGTGCTTCTTCGCCGGCCTGCTTTCTCTCTTGCTTGCCAGCATTTCGAAGGCACTTGCAAGTCTCTGTCTTGTTTCCGAAGGTTCTATAACAGCGTCAACAAAGCCTCTGCTTGCTGCTATATACGGTGTAGCAAACTTTTCTCTATATTCCTGTATCTTTTCTGTACGAGCTTCTACAGGATTCTCTGCATTTTCAATATCCTTCTTGAATATGATATTAGCCGCACCTTCAGGTCCCATAACTGCAATTTCAGCCATCGGCCATGCAAAAACCATATCAGCTCCAAGATCCTTGCTGCACATTGCAAGATATGCTCCGCCGTATGCTTTTCTTACAATCATTGTAACCTTAGGCACTGTTGCTTCACAATATGCATAAAGCATCTTAGCGCCGTGCCTTATGATTCCGCCGTATTCCTGGTTTGTTCCCGGCAGGAAGCCTGGTACGTCAACAAGATTTAATATAGGAATATTGAAGGCATCACAGGTTCTTATAAACCTTCCAGCTTTGTCGGAAGCATTTATATCCAAGCAGCCCGCCAGAATCTTAGGCTGGTTTGCTATTATCCCTATGCTTGCACCATCTATTCGGGCATATGCAGTAATTATGTTCTGTGCATAATAAGGCTGGACTTCCATAAAGTCGCCATTGTCTACTATAGATTTTATTATGTCCTTCATATCATAAGGCTTATTTGCATTTAGTGGAACTATTGTATTCAGTGACTCTTCTATTCTATTAAGATCATCACCTGTTTCAATAACAGGTGCTGTCTCCATATTATTTGAAGGCAGGAAGCTTAGAAGTCTCTTTATTTCTTCGATACAAGCTGTCTCATCAGGGCTGATGAAATGAGCTACACCGCTTACCCTATTATGAGTCATTGCACCGCCAAGATCTTCCGCTGAAACCTCTTCTCCTGTAACTGTCTTTATTACCTGTGGGCCTGTTATGAACATTTGGCTGGTCTTATCAACCATGAATACGAAATCGGTAAGAGCTGGGGAATAAACCGCTCCGCCGGCACATGGCCCCATTATTACAGAAATCTGTGGAATAACTCCTGATGCTATAGTATTTCTGTAGAATATCTGTCCATAGCCTGAGAGAGCATCAACACCTTCCTGTATTCTTGCTCCGCCTGAATCATTCATTCCTACTACAGGTGCTCCCATTTTGAGAGCCAAATCCAATACCTTGCATATCTTCTTTGCATGCATCTCACCAAGGGATCCTCCAACTACGGTGAAATCCTGCGCATAAACATACACCAATCTGCCGTCAACAGTACCATAGCCTGTAACAACACCTTCTGCGGGAGCCTCCAAAGACTCCATTCTGAACTCTGTGCATCTGTGCTTTATAAATGCATCTAACTCCACAAAGCTGTCCTGGTCCATCAGCAGGTTAATTCTCTCTCTTGCAGTGAGTTTTCCAGCTTTGTGCTGCTTCTGTACTCTATCAGCACCGCCACCCTCTGTTATCTTGTCCAACCTGCTATGTAAATCGTTGATTTTATCTACTGACATAGAATCTCCTCCATTTTCATAACTCTATTACTTTCTTTCACAAAGTTCTATCAAAACACCGCTAGTGCTTTTGGGATGAAGGAATGCTATTCTCGCACCACCGGCTCCATACCTTGGCTTTTCATCAATGAGCCTCATGCCTTTTGCTTTCATCTCTTCCAATGCTGCCTCTATGTCATCTACTCTAAAGGCTATGTGCTGAATTCCCTGGCCTTTAGCTTCAATAAACTTAGCGATTGGTCCCTCTGGAGATGTCGATTCCAATAGCTCTACCTCAGTATCCCCTACCGGTAGGAATGCCACTTTTACTTTTTGCTCCTCAACCACTTCAACTCCGTGGAGCTCCAGGCCCAGAACATCCTTATAAAGCTTTACCGCTTCATCAAGATTGCTGACTGCTATGCCTATATGGTCTACCTTGTTTAACACTTACATACCTCCAATCCTTATTACAATGTATATTTCAATCATCAATAATTAAGCTCGCGATTTTTTGTGAATTCATCAATTAATCTGTCTGTAGCTGAATATGGATCCAACTGCCTTTCCATGACTTGTTGCGCAAGCTCATCAATAATGTTGGTGCCCTCACCCAAGTTGTATACTGTTCTCATAACTGTATCTCTGAAAATATCCATTATCTCTGTCCGCAGTCTGTTTATTTTTTTCTGTCCATAGCTTCCGCTTTTATTAAGATATTCCCAATGGTTTTCAATGAGTTCCAGAAGCTCTGCTATTCCTGTATTATCTCTGCCAATTACGTTTAACACGGTCGGTCTGTACTCTTCACTTCTGTTGAAATCCAGCATTGCTTCTATCTCAGCAGCAGTACGCTCAGCACCATCTCTGTCAGATTTATTGACAGCAAATATATCCCCTATTTCCATAATGCCTGCCTTGATAGCTTGTATGTCATCCCCCAGCCCCGGCACCATAATCATAACCACTGTATCTGCAAGCTTTACAATATCAATTTCAGACTGACCCACGCCTACAGTCTCAATAAAAATGTAGTCCATCCCAAAGATATCCAAAACCTTGACAGCTCCATGAGCAGCCTTTGATAATCCTCCCAAGGCTCCTCTTGTGCCCATGCTTCTTATGAAAACTCCGGGATCAGTACTGAGATCAGTCATCCTAACTCTATCTCCCAGGATTGCTCCACCTGTAAATGGGCTCGTAGGGTCCACAGCTACAATGCCTACTTGTTTTCCTGCCTTTCGGAGCAGCTTGGCAAGCTTATCTGTTACAGTACTCTTTCCAGCTCCCGGCGGTCCGGTAATGCCTATTATTCTAGCATGTCCGGTCATACTGTAACACTCTTTAATTATTTGAACAGCTTCTGTATCTCCATTTTCCATCATGGATATCAGTCTAGCGGCAGCTCTTTTATCTTTTTTCAGTAAACCTGCCTTAACATCCATATTAATCCCCTATACGTTTCTCTTAATGTTTTCTTTTATAAAATCTATAGTCACTGACGTAGGAGTCCCCGGTGTAAATATCCCTGCAACACCTGCACTAATAAGACCTGGTATATCATCCTCAGGGATAACTCCTCCACCTACAACAAGAATGTCGTCAGCACCTTTTTCCTTAAGCAGATTGACAACCTTGGGGAAAAGGTGGTTGTGGGCTCCTGATAATATACTCATAGCTACACAATCTGCATCCTCCTGTATAGCTGTTTCAACTATCTGCTCAGGGGTCTGCCTAAGGCCGGTATATATTACCTCCATGCCTGCATCCCTAAGTGCTCTTGCAACAATCTTTGCACCCCTGTCATGACCATCAAGCCCGGGTTTAGCAACTACAACTCTTATAGGCCTATCCAAATTCATAACCTCCTTCAAATTATAACACTATCGACTGCTGGTACTCTCCAAATACTTCTCTAAGCACCCCGCAGATTTCTCCTAATGTAGCATAAACTTTAACTGCCTCCAGAATCAAAGGCATCAGGTTGTCATCACCTTGTGCAGCTTTTCTCATAGCCTCTAAAGCTGAATTCACCTTGCCATTATCTCTTTCACCGCGCAGTTTAGCAAGCTTCTTTTTTTGAAGCTCTCCAACTATCGGGTCAACTCTTAAGAGTCCTTTTGGAGCTCCTTCTTTAACTTGGAACTTATTCATTCCAACTACTATTCTGTCTCCTGCCTCTATTTCCTTCTGATATTTATATGCGCTGTCTTGTATCTCTTTCTGTATGTAGCCTCGGTCTATAGCCTTTGCAGCTCCGCCAAGCTCATCTATCTTGCTTATATATTCCTCTGCCTTCTGCTCTATCTGGTCTGTCAGGCTCTCTATATAATAAGATCCCGCGAGAGGGTCTGCTGTCTCAGTTACGCCGCTTTCATAAGCCACAATCTGTTGTGTCCTAAGAGCAATTCTTACTGAATCCTCTGTCGGAAGAGCAAGTGCCTCGTCCCTGGAGTTGGTATGAAGGGACTGAGTGCCTCCCAATACTGCTGCCAATGTCTGAATAGCAACCCTCACTATATTGTTGTCAGGCTGCTGAGCAGTCAGAGTACAACCACCTGTCTGGGTGTGAAATCTCAACATCATTGATTTTGGACTCTTAGCGTTGAATCTTTCCTTCATAATCTTAGCCCAGAGTCGTCTTGCAGCTCTAAACTTCCCTACCTCTTCCAACAGGTCATTATGAGAGTTGAAGAAGAAAGACAGCCTGGGTCCGAAGTCATCTACATCCAAGCCTGCTTTTATAGCAGCTTCAACATAAGCAATTCCGTCGGCAAGTGTAAATGCTACCTCCTGTGCTGCTGTTGAGCCTGCTTCCCTTATATGATATCCGCTTATGGATATTGTGTTCCATTTAGGTACTTGCTTTGAACAATACTCAAAAATATTCGTAATTAGTCTCATGGACGGTTCTACTGGGAATATGTACGTTCCTCTTGCAATATACTCCTTGAGTATGTCATTTTGTATTGTGCCTAGAAGCTGGTCTGGCGATACTCCCTGCTTCTCTGCAACTGCTATATACATTGCCAGCAGCACTGCGGCTGGAGCATTTATTGTCATTGAAGTACTTACTTTATCAAGTGGAATACCGTTAAAGAGTATTTCCATATCCTCTAGGGAATCTATTGCAACTCCAACCTTCCCCACTTCCCCTTCAGAAAGTGCATGGTCGGAGTCATAGCCTATCTGTGTCGGCAGGTCAAAAGCTACACTTAGTCCTGTCTGACCTTGTTCTAAAAGGTATTTATATCTCCTATTGGATTCTTCGGCAGTTGCAAAGCCTGCATACTGTCTCATCGTCCAGAATCTGCCCCTGTACATGGTGGGCTGTACGCCTCTGGTGTATGGATATTCCCCCGGATACGACAGATTTTTGCTATAGTCAAGGTTTTCTATATCTTCCGGTGTATAAGCCCTCTTTACCTTGATACCTGATGAGGTCTCAAACTCCTTCTTCCTTTCAGGCTGCTTGGCAATTACTTTTGTATTGACATTGTTTTCCCATTCATCATTGGATTTCTTCAACTGTCCCAGCTTTTCCTTATCGAACATATTTACCCTCCTTATTGATTTGAGTATAACTTTATTGCTCTAACTTGCATTATAAAGCCATATTATGAAATTAAACTTTCATGGCGGGTATATTTCTGCAAGTTTTCCTTCTCTTTATATATATTACCATAATATAGACTGGGCTGTGTACTATTTTTTGTATATTTTTTCAGAAATTATTGTGTTAACTTCCAGACATTATATCATTACCTATTATACATTATTTACGCCCTTTCTACCTGCTCTCTCAAGAAATTTTGACAGCTCGATAATATATCTTTCATGAGTGCCTTCCCCAATCTTATCTTTCTCGTCATAAGCTTCAACTCTGAAGGTAAGCTTCTTTCCCTCTATGCTTAAAAGCTCGGCTTTGGCAGATACCTTCATGCCCACAGGAGTTGCGGCCAGATGCTTAACATTCAGGCTGAGACCTACAGTAGCGAAGCCTTCTCCCAGATGTGAATCAACTGTGTTAAGGGCTGCATTTTCCATAAGTGCCACCATCATAGGGGTTGCAAAAACCTTCACGCTTCCGCTGCCAAACTTGACCGCAGTATCATCTTCCCCAACGATTTTTTCTACCTGTGCCGTCATTCCAGTTTTTAAATCAAAACTCATACCAACCACTCCTATCTTATACTATTTGTAAATATTAAATGAATAACCATACTCCGACCTATTAACTTAATATTGAACTACACCTTAATTGGTTACGAGTTACGCGCAACCAGACCCTATACGGATACCCAGCATAATAAAAGACCTAACCTTATATAAGGTTAGGTCTTTGCATTATGCGTTTACAAACACTTCTTCGAATTCAGCCTGATCTAGCTTTTCTCTCTCCATAAGTGCCTGAGCCACCCCATGAAGCTTGCTGATATTTTCTTTTAACAGTGTTTCGGTCTTCTGATAAGCAGTATCTATGACCTTCCTTATTTCCTTGTCGATCATTGCTGCTACCTCTTCGCTGTAATTCCTCGATCTTCCGAAGTCCCTGCCTATGAATACCTCATCATGCTCCGAGCCAAAGCTCATAGGGCCAAGAAACTCGCTCATGCCGTATTCTGTTATCATCTTTCTTGCAATAGCAGTAGCTCTTTCAATGTCATTCTTTGCGCCTGTGCTTACATCGTCAAGGACAAGCTTTTCGGCAACTCTTCCGCCTAACAGGCTTACTATTTGCTCTTCCAGTTCGGACTTGGACATATAGAACTTATCCTGCTTTGGCAAGGATATTGTGTAACCGCCGGCTCTTCCTCTCGGAATTATTGATATCTGGTGCACAGGGTCAGCATTTGGCATTAGCTTTTGTACAACTGCATGGCCTGCCTCGTGGTAGGCTGTAAGCTTCTTGTCATGCTCGCTGACTACCTTGCTCTTTTTCTCAGGTCCTGCAATAACCCTTATTGTAGCTTCATCAAGGTCTACTACTTCTATTTTTTTCTTACCTCTTCTTGCAGCCAGAAGTGCTGCTTCGTTCATTACATTTTCAAGATCTGCAGGAGTAAAGCCCGTCGTTCCCTTAGCTAAGGTTTCCAGGTTTGCATCCAGTGAAAGGGGCTTATTCTTTGCATGTATCCTCAAAATCTCTTCTCTTGCTTTAACATCGGGTATACCTACCGGAATTTGTCTATCAAAACGTCCGGGCCTTAGAAGCGCCGGATCCAGTATGTCAGGCCTGTTGGTCGCTGCAATGATTATAATGCCTTCATTGACACTGAAACCATCCATTTCAACCAGAAGCTGGTTAAGTGTCTGCTCTCTCTCGTCATGTCCTCCGCCAAGTCCTGCGCCTCTGTGTCTTCCCACTGCATCTATTTCATCTATGAATATTATGCAAGGCGAGTTTTTCTTAGCCTGTTCAAACAGATCCCTTACTCTCGATGCGCCGACTCCAACAAACATTTCCACGAAGTCAGAACCGCTTATGGAGAAGAATGGTACTCCCGCTTCTCCGGCTACCGCTCTGGCAAGGTATGTCTTACCTGTTCCTGGAGGTCCTACAAGTAGTATGCCCTTGGGTATTCTTGCCCCAAGTTCGATGAATTTTCTCGGCTGCTTCAGAAAGTCAACTATCTCTCCAAGCTCTTCCTTTTCTTCATCTGCACCTGCCACATCCAGAAAGGTTATCTTCTTCTTATCTTCCGTATGAAGCTTAGCCCGGCTTTTCCCAAAGGACATCACCCGGTTTCCCCCGCCTTGGGATTGCTGCGTGAGTACAAAGAAGAATACTACGAATATCACGATCAGCACTATCGACGGCAATATTGAAAGCCATGCCGCCCCTGTCTTAACCTCGTACTTGACGTTTAACCTGTCACGTTCTATATAGTCCTGCACCAACTGATTGAATTCAATAGTGGGGACGATAGTCTCGAAGCGTTTGGTGTTTGCTATCTTTCCCGAAACAATGGATGTATCGCCGGCATTAGATACAGTGACTTCTGTTATCCTTCCGCTCTCAATTTCTGTAACCAACTTGGTATAGGACAGTTTTTCCTTAACAGGTTCTGCATTTTGAATAATCAGTACAAACATATATATTATGATGATAATCAATATATAAAAGCTTATACCTCTCAAGAATTTCTTCAACAATAGCCCTCCTCTTCAAGAGATATGATACTAAAACCAATCTTTTTAATATGAATTAAAAAATTATTGCCTTTTTTATTGGCAATAGCAATATTTTAGCATACCCGAGTTTAAAACACAACAATGCCGGCATATTCATAAAGAGCCTAAATAGCTGGCATTTCATTAAATTTACAGTTTATTACTTTGAATAAACCTCAGGCTTAAGCACACATACAAAAGGTAGGTTTCTGTAAATTTCCGCATAGTCAAGTCCATAACCTACGACAAACTCATCTGCGATTTTAAACCCAACATATTCAATATCCACTTGTGCCTTTCTCCTGTCAGGCTTGTCAAGAAGACTGCAAACCTTAACACTTTTAGGATTCCTTGTTTTAAAGTTTTCTATCAGATAGCTCAATGTAAGGCCTGTATCTACAATATCTTCTACGATAAGGACATCTTTGCCCTCTATTTCCCTTTCCAGATCCTTAATAATTCTCACCACACCTGATGATTTGGTTGTTGAGCCATAGCTTGATACTACCATAAAGTCCATTGTCAGGGGCAAATCGATAGCCCTTACCAAATCCGAAAGAAATAACATGCATCCTTTAAGAATGCCCACTATCAGCAAATCCTTGCCCTTGTATTCCTCTGTAAGCTGTTTGCCTAACTCCCCAACTCTTTTTGCTATTTCCTCTTCACTTATCATTATGTTTTTTATATCCTTCTGCAAAATGTTACCTCCTTATGTATTTGATCACAACAGCGGCTGAAGTTTCATCAGTTATTTTATACTTTTCGCTAAGCCTTCCACCTGCAATCCAGACAATCTCATTTCCGTCGGCAATAAGTTGGATCTCATCTCTTTCCTCTCGAGGCACCTTCTCATCTATCAGATACTCCTTGAGCTTCTTGGTTCCTTTCATGCCTATAGGGGCAAACATATCTCCAGGCTCGCGGTGTCTGAGTACCAACCCCTCTTTGATTTTGGAAGGATCAATGTAAATCATATCCCTTTGCCCTCTTAGCTCGCCGATATCCTTTGCCTTTCTTTTTTCAATTGTGATCCAGCCATTTGCGGTGTCAATACTATTGTCATAATCATATTTTAACTTATAATAACACTTTTTATCAGCCTTAACAATATCTTTTACCAATACAAGCTTATCATAGGATTTGTATGCCTTAAGCTTATATGGAAGCATCACCGCAGCTCCTGTTGATTTTTGCGCAAGCTTAAGCACTCCTTCAAAGTGCTTGAACTCAAAACCATTCAAAGTGTTTGAAAGTTTTTCTATGCATTGCCGGATGATTCTTCTCTGCAATGCTGTATGAAGTGCAGTAAGCTTTGGTACATCCATTACCACCCTGTCATCAAAAATATCTGCTACTGCGTAAAGTTCACTTTCAGCCTCTGTCTCCATGAAATCGTTCTCATCCTTTATTAGAATGGAAAATCTGTTTAATGCCATCATTATATTGGGATTAAAATTCTTTTTTATGTATGGGATCAACTCAAGCCTTACCTTATTCCTGTGATATATCGGCTCCAGATTGGTCTTATCCAGGCGCGGGGCCAAGCCGTTTTCCGCACAATACTCCTCTATTTTGCATCTTTCAATTTCCAGCAGCGGGCGTATGATGTTTCCTCTTACAAACTCGATGCCCTTGAGCCCATCTATACCACTTCCACGCATAAACCGCATCAATATTGTCTCTATATGGTCGTTCAGATTCTGTGCCACAGCTATTTTGTTTCCGCCAACCTCCTGGCATACACGGTCGAATAGCTTGTATCTGATTTCCCTGCCTGCTTCCTCTGGAGAAAGTCCAGTCTCCTCAATGTATGCAGGCACATCAAAGGTCTCTATGAAAGCCGGAATGCCCCATTCCCTGCAAATCTCCCCGACAAAAACTGCATCAGCATCTGCAGCCTCCCCCCTGAATTTGTGGTTCAGATGCGCTGCATAAAGACTGCAGCCGTACTCTCCGCATAGCTCCTTCAACACATGGAGCAAGCATAGCGAGTCAGGACCGCCTGATACTCCCACCACGATTTTGTCTCCAGCATTAAGCATATTATGCTCATATATTGTTTTTCTTACATCCTCGGCAAGACCTGCCATAAGCTCACCCTCTAATTATTTAGCTTTTCAACAAAATGAGAAATAGTATTTCACACTTTTGTCTCCTTAGTGTAAATCACGGAAACATAACTCATTCCTTAAAATCCTTTCCGTGATATATTCTATATGAATATGCTATCATATAGTATTTACAATTAAAAGTATAAAGTACAAATTGAATAATTGAACGGTTTTCACTTGTCTTTATCAAGCAAAAACCGTTCTTATTAAAACCGCCAGCAATACAGATAGGACAGCTATCACAGCGTTTAACGCATGTGTGAGTCTTCTCCCTGCAAAGCTGAAGCGGCATATAGTATCCAAGCTGTCGCATAAACTGCCACAGTCTGCAATGCTGCCATCAAGGCAGCTATTTACCATATCATACAAACCTTGTGGAAAATTGCACTTTTTTAATCGTTTAAGCACCATCGGAAGCTTCTCAGTCTCGGGATTGATGTCCTTATTCAGCAGCATGGATATTAATAGTATAATAATCGCAAAAACCTGATAGGATAAGTCCGCTGTCCTGCTGCCGGCATTCCAATTGCTTCTGTCATACATGGGAGTATATTCCTTCACTCTGTCACCAATTGGGGTGATGCTTCCCAAATCAATAAGTCTTATAAGCCTATTACTTTTATCAATCATTATATTTTCATATTTGAGGTCAGTATATACATACCCTTGTTCATTAATACCCTTTAACACATCTGCCATGATTCTGACAATATCCAGCTTGCTGCCGAAAGGCAGTTTTTCTTTCGAGATGGCATCCCTCAGTGTATAACCCTCAATGTATTCCATGATGAAAAAATGATAAAGCTTATTGTTCTTTTCACAGTCATCAAGCTCATATACTTTTGGAGCAAAGCACATGCGGTCGAATTTGTTCAGGTTGGCGTATTCCTTTGTTATGCTGACTAAATCCTGACTGATTTTCATTGCAAAGCTTTTTCCATCATCGTCAGCCACCAGATAAATCTCACCTATTCCGCCAGCACCAAGCTTTCTTAAAGTAGTGTAGGTCTTTCCGCTCCATCGGCCCTTGACTCTGTCATATTCATTGCTATACATAATACTTCAAGGCTTCGTGCTCCTCTGATATAACTGCTCCATTCACTTCATAATACTGATACATAAGCTCACAGGCCTTGAGTATAGCTGGTCCTGTAGGTGTGCCGCCTCCTGAGCTTATAAGCTCAAGCTTCTGCCTAAGTATGCTTATGTCACTGGTAAAACCGCAGATAATACTGCACATCCCGGCGTCCTCTCCTGGATAGGTTATGACAGCAATACTGCTGCTGCCTTTTCTTCCCTGCAAGCTCTCCAGAAGCTCAACCACACTCCTTCTTGCAATTGAAAGCTTCTCTCTCATACTTCCGCTGGTATCAAGCACAACAATGCACTTAAGGTTGATATTCTCTCCATACTTTTCAATAAAGTCTACGATCTTAAGCCTTGATTTGGGCTCCAGGTTCTCGATTTCCTCTCCCATCATGGCTTTAAGCTGTCTGCTAACTATCTGCTCAATTGTCCTTTGGGCGGTTCTGTGGGTGAGGTTCTGTATAGTCCTGCTCAAATCCTCTATATGGGAATACTCGCATAGCCCGCCTCCTGCCTTTGCTATTTCCTCAACCTCTTCAATATCCTTTTCATCACTGCTGCCTCTAAAGTTAATAACACCGATGGTGCTTAAGGTAATGCCGGCACTGTATGCCCTCTTTGCTGCATCAATAGGACTGATACCCACATTGGACCTGCCATCTGTGACAACTATTATCTGCTTTATTTCTCCACTCTCGATAAGTATAGCCATAAAAAAACCTCCCTACTTGGTAACTGTGTGAAACTTACTTTATAAGTCCTTACATAATATTTTCCAAAAAATAAGGTTGTTATTCAACATATAGCTTACATAGTCTCCCATACCTTTGCGGCCATCACTGTCATATCATCCGGAGCCACCCCGCCGTTTGCCTCCAGACAGCTTTGGACTATATCCTCTGCCATTTTCTGCGGATTCCTTGTACTCATGTTCATTATCATCTCTGCCAGCCATTTCTCCTTATCCACAATTTCCTTGTTGCAGTCTAGAACACCGTCGCTAACCATGATCACAAAGTCACCGTCTGTAAGTTTTTTCTTCACAAGCTCCACATCGATATGGCTGAGTATACCGACAGGCAGAGTGCTATTTCTTATGACCTGAACTTCATCCTCATGTTTTATAAAGGCGGATACGGCACCTACCTTTACAAATTCAACCTCTCCTGTATACTGGTTAATCACTGTCATATCGACTGTTGAATAGGTTTCCTCATTGGATTTTAACAGCATCATCGAATTTATAGCCTTTAAGGCTACATCCTTGTCAAAACCGGCATATAAGAACTTTTCCAGCAGGGTTATGGTAGTATTGCTTTCCAATGCGGCTTTTGGCCCGGTACCCATGCCATCGCTCAGAGCCAGCATGAATTTTCCGTCCTTCAGCTCTATAAAGGAATAATTGTCCCCGGAAACAGTGCCCGATTTGTTCATCCTTGCAATGCCTGTAGCAATTTGATACCTATGAGCCTCTTTCAGCTTTATGCTGCATATGCTTTCATGGATCAAATCGCAGGCCATTTCCTTCTTATTGAACTTCTTTCCCGTTATTTTGTTTACAATCGGTATGATGCTCTTCATACATTCACGCTTTCCGCCACAGCTGCTCATTCTTATATCGACATCCAGGGAACTTCCTGCTTTAACTACTATTACGTCCTTCACACGCACCGCCTCATTATCCAGCCCTACCATTATAAGCTCCTCCATATCCCTGTCAAAGTCCACATCCATGTCTATCCTTAAAGCCAGATCAGACACCACAGCGGATACCTCCTTTAGCTGATCGCTTACAAGCAACCTGCTTTCATTCATTTTTTTTCTCCAGCCGAGTCCATTCCTATATATATCATAATAATACCTCAGCCCTTCGATTATCTCCTCAGGCTTCAGGCAGCGCTCCTTGAAGCTCTTAACGCCGTCATTTCTCTTGGGGTCTCCCCCGTTTTCTATCATGGTGAGCATATTGAAAAGGTACTGGTAGCTCTTGTAGAAGTCCCTCTTCCAGCAGCTGTTGCTCATTCCACATCCAGAGCAGACCTTTCCGACTACTTGGTCTATTATCTGTGCTGCATCATTCTGGGAGAAGTAATTGCCATCCGGTGCTGCATCCTTCATTGTCTCAGCAAGGGATTTATATACTCCCGAAAGCTCAGAAAGCCTTTCTATGGTATGCTCCTTCACTCGCATATTGTAGGACCTTTCCTTGAGATACTCTCCAGCAATGATCGTCTTATAGCCAGACAGTCTTTTCATCAAGCTTGCAGGCAGACAAGCAAAAATTACAGAAGCAGCAAATATCTCATAAAATCTTATCAGCACCTCTGTCGAGCCATTTATGTAGAAGGTCATAAGAGCATTGCTGATTATGAATCCCATAGGGCAGCCAAACCGGCCAAGATTCTTCAATAATCCGCACATCAAGCCGCAAAGGCCATAGACACCTATGGCAGAAGGGAGAATCGAGCCAGATAAGGCTTGCACTATTCCCATTATGATTCCAACTGCAGCACCTATGCCCGTATTGCCAAGATGGGCGAAAACCATGATTATAAAAATAATGAGTATATTTTTTATTGAAAGGCCCGCTACATAGAACTCCGCTCCGACAAAGCAGAATGCTGCCATAACAGTAACAGCTACCACCTCCTCCGAGGAAAGCAGCCTTCTGTTCTTATAGTTCTTTATAATAGGTATTGAACAGTCATAAATATATATGAGTGTTACAATCAAAAGTGATTCTATAATGACCATTATGAGATCATAAAGGTAGTAATTCTGGACATAAAAAATAAAATAGCCTGCCGCAAAGTTAGCTAAAGCTGCTACTGCAGCAACCATCAATTTTTTATCAGCTTTGATCTTATGTGCAGCTACATACAAAATAATGAACACTAGTGCAGAAAAAAGATATTTCAGCAGTATTGTCTTCTCCCCAACACTTAGTACACCAAGCAGTATGCTTGTCCCTACAATAAAGACATTCAAATCCTGAAGCATTGCCGCTGCCAGAAAAGCCATACAAAAGGGATTTAGAAAGTCCAATATGACTGCTCTGCCCAGAAGCAGCCCCAAAATGCCCAATATCACATACAGCTTGAAATTACTGTTCATAAAAAGATCAATAGTGTGCTTTAACTTTCCACGTTTGCTTGTAACGCTATGATTTGAAATTGTTGCCAATCCTGCCACCGCCTAATACTTTATTGTTTTTTATATGCATTGCCGTTAGTGCTTGTACACTCATAAAACTCCAGTATAAAATTATCGTATATGAATTCTAACACAAGGAATTAGAATAATTTGTCAGGTTTGGTGGCTGAAACCGGAAAACTTTTAGACAGTGGGGAGGGTTTTTTGACATATGAAGTGTTGTATGTGCAAGATAAGACAAATCAATGCCTCAGGTGCAATAATCCGTAGTCAGTAATTGGCGCTCTAAGAATTACGGCAAAAAATAAAAAAACCCAGATTTCTCTGAGTTTTTTCACACTATTTTAGCACGTTTGCATTGATGGATAATATCTTCTTGGGGAGAAATACATCCTTCTGAGTTCCATCTCCTACCAAGGCATTGCCATTAAACCCCCAGGACCATAAATCCCCATTTGTCGTAATTACAGCAGTTGTTTCACCCCATACAAATATTTTTTCTGCCCCATCAATCACTTTTTTAGGAGTAGCTACAAAGTCCGGATATAAGTCAGAACCTGTCTGGCCTAATGAATTAGACCCCCAGGCAAACACTTCTCCTCTTTTATTGACAGCTATTGTATGATCTCTGCCTGCAGCTGCCTGTACCACATCCTCCATTACCTTTCTAGGCACAAACCCTTCTATAAACACGTTAAAAAATCTATTGTCACCAATTTCCTCCAATGTTATGTTACCAATACTACCCCATTCCCATAACTCACCGTTGTTTTTTATAGCCTTAGTAAGGCCTTCCGATATCGACAATTGAACAACATCATCCATAATCTTCACAGGTTTTGATATTTCAATCGGTATTATGACATGATCATCAATTCCATTTACCTTTTTAAATCCGGCGCCTATCTGTCCTGCATTATTGCGGCCCCAACCCCACAACTCACCGTTAGTCTTAATGACAAAAGTATGATCCTTTTCAAAGTAGGCATTTTTCACTTCATCAATTACCTTCTTTGGCTTAAGAACATCCATTTTCGTCCCATCACCTATGCGGCTATGCTCATTTACTCCCCAACCCCATAATTCCCCATTGCCTTTTATAACCATTACATGTTCTATACTTGAAAATACATCATTAACTCCATCCATCACCTTTATGGGTTCCTTGACAATTTCACCCCTGCCGACGGCAATAATCCCATTTTTATTATTCCCCCAGCCCCACAATTCGCCCTTGTCATTAATTGCATAGGTACGTCTTATATCTGGATATACCTTTGTTACGTTGTCCATTATCTTTTTGGGTTTAGGAACGGATTCTAATGTACCATCACCTACTTGACCATTGTAATTTGCTCCCCAGCCCCATAGCTCATTTTTATCATTTATAACCATGACATACCATAAACCAATATAGAAACCCTTAACTCCATCCATTTGCTTTACAGGTTTTTTTGTATGCATTTCCCTTCTGGCTCCAATATCTCCCCAACCCCACAGCTCACCATTATTCTTCAAGACATATGTAGAATCAGTAGATACTTTCGCTGTAGCGACTCCATCCATTATCTTCTTGGGTTTGGTTATAACATTATAATCAGTTCCATCTCCAATCTGACCATATAGATTATCTCCCCAGCCCCACAGCTCCCCGTTCTCCAGAACTACCATCCTGTGCTCGCCACCGATAGCCACTTGTTTAATTTTACTGGACAAAACCGTAGCAGCATTAGCGCTTGTATCCATAGCTTCAGTATTCATCACAAGCAGTATCATCATAATCAGTAAAGAAATGTACCTTTTTATTCTCATATGCATTTTCTCTCCTCCTAATATACAAAAACTACAAAATATCGGATTCTTTTCAGGAATATTTTTTTATAGCAGTAATATTTTCTACATTATGAGACAAATTTCCTCTAAACAAAGATTTTCTATATTTCTTTTACAGCAAAAACTAAAAAACTCAGACCTAAGTCTGAGTGTTATAAACAATATGGTAGCGGCGGGGAGATTTGAACTCTCGACCTGTCGGGTATGAGGTGAACACTGCGCTTTAAGCCAGCTGTGGAACTTGTTTTTTCCTTTCCTTATGCCATGCAACAAAGTTACTATAATTCATCTCATATTATTCCCGCTTTTTCTAATTCAGTAACTGTCTCTCTGAAATAAACATATAACACCTTATCCGCTATTCTTGCTTTGGGGGTTTGCTAGTAATGAGAGCAGATTAAACTATATAATTCTCTAGTAGACAAAAGTCTTATTTTTTTATCTTGGATCCTGACGGTGATTGAATTTCAGTTATCTTTATTGAATGTGTTTTGCAATAATACTCTAAAAAGTCTCTTGCCAATGATTCTTCACCAGTACCTGTCTTTATCAACGCTGCCTGTTTAAGAATCTGTGCTGCTTGTTCATCTTCGAAGTAGCGAAATAGACCACTACTCCAGCGGCACTCTGGAGTGTTTTCGTTAGAATAATAATCCCAAAACATTAGTTCATTAGTTTCGCTTCTTGTAAAGTTAAGCTTATATTTTGAATTGCAAGCCACATAGCCCTCGCTTTCGTTGCTATATGTATCAACTCCACCTTCATAATAATCATCAATTAGAAACAAGGCGAAAATACGGCGATTATATTCTGAATCATTAGGGGTTACAAGAGTTAGTACTGCAAGGCTACCTATCTCTGCATTCTTTATGGTGCGTGCTTCACCAGCTCTTATACCATTATTATTGTATCCTGCTAACGCTTTCCAATCATTAAGCATAGAACTTTCGTAACAAACGGAACCTTCTTTTTTATAAATTTCCTGGAGCTCTTCATATGAGATCTTCTTTTTATAATATCGATTACAATCACATTGTGGTTGGCTACACCAGTCATATTTTGCTTTTCTGATATTATATTCTATTACATCTTTGGAACAAACACCATTAAAACCATAGTTTGTGTTAGTTCTTCCCCCATTGCAGAAATTGCATTTAAATGCAACGTTTGTTTTGCTCACAATTACCACCGCCAATCTCTTGCTTATACCCTATGAAGACTTCTTCCTCAACTTCCTATATACCTCAGGTAACATAAATTTTATAACCTCTGCCATAAATGCCTCATCTTTAAACATTCTCACGAAAAACTCCTCGTTTTGTTCATATCGTAGTGCTGCAATATCCTTGAACTGCTGTTCAAATATTCTTTCAAAGGTTGATTGCGGGTTATTTTTAGCAAGATCCACTAACCGTTCATCTGACATAAAGTCCTGGGTTAATTGTGCTAGTACCTTGTCCATTTCAGAAAAGTTTGTACCAAACCGTTCATTAATTTTTTCAATTATAACCGACAGTGGTTCTTTCTTCTTATCCTTGCCACCAATGTTCCCCTTTGGTGCATAAAGTTCAGGATTTTCATATATAGTGATTTTACCGTCAAAATCTTTTTCAAGTTTATATTTATCTAGTAACACCTTGTCATCAACGATTATCTTATCAAGCTTACCCTTTGGCATAAGTTTGAGCAAAAACTTAGCATAGACACTGAATTTTTGCATGTCTAAATCAAACATTCTGCACACCTGGGTAATAAACGCATAAAGTCGCACAAAGCGTGCAAGCCCTGTTTTTATCTCATCTTGATCTTTTGTATCCTTTGCTGCAAAACGGTCAAGCGCCGGTTGCAGTGAAGCAGCTAACTTGCCTAGGTCGGGCATTTCCTGCTGGGCTGTTTTATAATATATCTTTGCAAAAATTTCAATTTCGGACTGCTGCCACAAATGATATTCATCAAGTGTGTTTTTAATGCCATAAATAATATTAGGACTTGCTTCCTCTGATAAAATGGTCCCTTGATAATACGGCTCAAACGCCTCTTTTATCTCTTCTGCAGTATTTACAAAATCAAGTACAAAAGTATCCTCCTTACTTGGCATCGTACGATTTAATCGTGATAAGGTCTGTACTGCTTTAACCCCTGATAGTTTCTTATCAACAAACATCGTGTGAAGCAATGGCTCGTCAAACCCAGTTTGATATTTTTCAGCGACAATAAGCATATTAAATTCATCAGAATTAAAATACTCCGGCAATTGCTTTTCTTTAATAATTTTTCCATCTGCAGTTTTGTTTAGCTTTTCCTCAGTATATTCCATTCCGTCATCGTTGACTACTCCGGAAAAGGCAACCAAAACATCCAAATCATCGTATTTTTTGTCTTTAATATATCGCCTAAACTCCTGTAAATACCTCACCGCATGTAATCGAGAAGAAGTAACCACCATCGCTTTCGCACTTCCGCCGATTTTGTTTTTAGTGATAGAACGAAAATGCTCAACCATTATAACGGTTTTCTGTGCGAGGTTGTGTGGATGAAGAGATTCAAATCTTCTTATTGCTGTCGCTCCTCTGCTGCTATCCAATTCAGGGTCATCTTCAACTTGTTTTATTATTTCAAAATAGTGATTATATGTAGTGTAATTCTTAAGGACATCAATAATAAAGTCTTCCTCAATAGCTTGCTGCATTGAGTAATTATGAAATGCCTTAAACTTACCGTTCTCTTGCTTATCTCCAAACATTTGTAAGGTTTTATCTTTTGGAGTGGCTGTAAAAGCAAAGAAAGAGAGGTTCTTATGCTGACCATGTGCAGCAAGTTCATCAAGTAATTTATCCTCATCATCTTTTCTTGCAGTTTCATCGTCATTTTCCATTCTTGCATATTCTGCTAATATGCTTTCGGTGTCCGCCAGTGCCTTTTTTAGCTTCTTTGCGGCTTCGCCCGTCTGCGAGGAATGAGCCTCATCAACAATTATTGCAAAATTGTTTTTACCACCGACAATGTCTTTATAAATTACAGGGAACTTCTGCAACGTCGTTATAATAATTGCTTTCCCAGCGTTAATAGCATCTTTTAATTGTGCTGAATCCTTGTCTATCTTTTCAACCACTCCGAGCTTATGGTCGAATTGAAAAATTGTATCCTGCAGCTGATTATCAAGTACCTTTCGGTCTGTAATAACGATAACTGACTTAAATATCTTTTCGTTATTGTCATTATGAAGCCCTGAAAGACGATGAGCCAGCCATGCGATAGAATTGGATTTGCCGCTGCCTGCACTATGCTGTATTAGATAATTCCTACCTGCACCATTTTCTCTTACATTTGAAAGCAGTTTACGAACAACATCTAGCTGATGGTATCGAGGGAAAATAATACTTTTCTTTTCAATTTTCTTCTCTGACTTGTCCTTTTTAGTTTTCTTTTCGAGATGTACAAACTTTTGAAGGATTTCCATCAAACGGTCTTTATATAAAGCATTTTCCCACAGATAAGCAACAGCGAAATTGTCTTCACGTGCAGGGTTGCCCGCTCCGCCAATATTACCTGCACCACCCAAGCCCTGATTAAAAGGTAGAAAATAGGTGTTGCCACTTTCTAGCCGGGTGGTCATATACACTTCTTTAAGATCAACTGCAAAATGCACCAAAGTACGATTAGGAAAATCAAAAATCGTCTCTACCGGGCTTCGGTCATATTTGTACTGATCTATAGCATCGGATGCATCTTGTCCTGAAAATTGGTCTTTCAGTTCCAATGTAACAATCGGAATACCATTAATAAACAGCACCATATCAAGGGAGTTATTATTGCGGCTTGAATAATGTAATTGGCGAGTACAGGAAAGTATGTTTTGCTCATACAGCTTTAATGTCTGCTCGTTAAGACCTGTTTCAGGCTTAAAAAAAGCCAGATGAAACTTTATGCCCCGGTCTATAACACCTCTCCTTAGAGCATGTATTAAGCCAACTTGTCGCACTTCTTTACAAAATCGGTCTATAAACGCCTTATCACTTCCACTACCGTAAATAGTTTGATACTTATCCCATTCTTTTGGTTGAGTATTTCTGATAAAGGTCAAAAGCGTATGAGGTTCCAGTGCGAGTTCCTTATCATAAGAATTCACACCACCCTTAATATATCCACCCTCAGTGGTAAGATAATGCTCTATCGCCTCTTCAAGTTTTTTCTCCCTATGGTCAAAGTCAGACATTTATATAACCTCCTTCTTACCAGTTACACATTCGTAAATCAAGGATTTTTTGTAGTCTGTTAGTTTCTCTAATAGTTTATTCTTTTGTTCTATCACACTATCAATTTGGGAGCATTTTTCCTCTAAATACTCTGATATTTCAATTTGTTCATTTAGTGTTGGATATGGTATATTAATATTTGCTATTTGCTCAAAATTTAGACCTTCTCGATTTGCGCCTGATTGATACACATTTATGGCAGTAGCTCCAATATCACAAATAATTATATAATACAAAAATTTAATGTCTACAAGATTTTCAATAGAGCGAATTATACAAACGTGCTGGTTAACATTTGCTTTTTGTATAGTCATAGGATAAATACAAGCTCGTCCAATAGAACCCCCAGTGATATTCAATAAAATATCATTTCCTAATACTCGAGTATTTGACATTTCTTCATCAATTTCGTCTGAAATAAAGACAACATCATCAACTCTTAATCCATCGTTATGAATATTCTGACTACGTAAAAATGTTATACCAGTACTACTATATATTTCTGAACCTCCTTTTGGAGTTTTACCGCTACCAATTTTAGAAGTCACAAATTTAATCTTGTTAATATCCCACCCCTCAGGAATATCACCAATCCATTCAACGCCACTAGGTTTCATTTTAACAGTTGGGTCAAGCCCTTTTGTTACCGCCTCAGTGATTACCGACTGCTTATATAGTTTCAGCTTTTCAATAACCACCTTTTGCTTTTCTATCGTATTATCAATTAGATTGCACTTGCGGTCAAGGAAATTGGCAATAGCTTGTTGCTCGGATAGTGTAGGGAGAATAATTAACGCTTCAGCAAAATCACTGTAGGAAATACCATATCTTGTCATCCCAATAGAACGATATTCAAACCATTTTCTCATATAATAAGACCCAAATAAGTATTTTTCAAACTGTAGATATATTACAATTTTGGGTCTAAATCGAGTAAGATGATATCCAAAAAGGGTATTATATAATTTTTCGTAAATTACAGCTGAGTGTCCCATATCCTCTGGTGTCTCAGATGAATTTGTAAAAAGAACATCACCTCTTTCCAATGTACAACCGTTTGCTTTTGCACCGTTTGCGGAAATAATTAAATAGTCATCGCCATTTTTTATTTCAGACAAACTATTATTATATACATTCATATAGTGGACTGACTTGAATAGTTTTTCTCCATCTTGAATTTTTTTATCAACACCATTTGCACTTAAATCACCCAAATATTTTAACTTTCTAACTTCCCATTCTTCCGGTATCTCTCCAATCCACTTAATACCGCTATTCTTCATCGCTCTTCCCATTATTCAAACACCGCCTTTAGCGTACCGTCAAGCTCCTTTTCAATCTCTATAATCTCTACCATAATATCGTTTGAAGCTTGTGGTGCAGTGTACTTATAAAAATACCTTGTAAAAGGTATCTCATAGCCTATTTTGGTTTTACTCCTGTCTATCCATGCATCAGGTACAAACGGCAAGACCTCTCTTTCAAAATAGCTATCAATATCATCCGTTAGGGGTACATTTTCTGTATCTCTCAAATTGCTGTCAGATTGCTTTTCACCTTTTTTGAGAATAGGCTTCCCATTATCATCTAATAGCGGACGTTCAACAACAATTTTTGAATAGCCAAACTCTTCATTATTAAAGATTTTGCTAAATTCTGTTACTTTGAAATTGCCATAGATTTTTGTAATCTCATCAATATAATGCTTGGGTATATCATTTCTCTTGTTGCCAAGGGATTTTCTTCGTTTTTCATACATCTCATTTGCGTTGATCAGCTGTACCTTTCCTCTGCGGTGAGGTGCTTTTTTATTCGACAGAATCCAAATGTAAGTGGCAATACCTGTGTTATAGAAAATATCGTTAGGCAAAGCCACTATGGCTTCAAGTATGTCATTCTCAATGATATATTTGCGAATCTCAGAAGGTCCACTTCCTGCATCGCCTGTAAAAAGTGGTGAGCCATTATGAATAATTGCAATGCGACTTCCACCATCTTTTGCATCTTTCATCTTAGAAATGGCTGTGAGTAAAAACAGCATTTGGCCATCACCAATCGCTGGAACTCCGGGTCCAAATCTACCGGCAAATCCAAGCTTTTGTTCTTTCTCGATTACAGCTTTTTCATTCTTCCATTCTCTTCCAAAGGGGGGATTCGACAAGATATAATCAAATTTATCTTCCTTGAATACATCATCCGAAAGCGTATTACCTTCTTTAATGTAATCAGCATTTGCACCCTTAATTAAAACATCAGACTTACAAATTGCATATGTCTGCGGATTGATCTCCTGACCAAAGCAAATAAGCTGTGCATTCTTGTTAAGGTGGCTTAGGTGATCTTCTGCCACTGTGAGCATACCCCCTGTACCGCAAGCAGGGTCGTAAATGGTTTTTACAATTGCGTTGCCTGACAATATATCACTATCCTCCGCAAAAAGGATATTAACCATAAGTTCAATCACTTCTCTTGGGGTATAGTGCTGTCCCGCATCCTCATTATGAGCCTCTGAAAATCTGCGGATGATTTCTTCAAATATGTATCCCATCTCAATGTTAGTAATCTTGTCCGGGTGCATATCAGCTTTTGGATCAGTAAACTCTTTTAGAACAATGTATAAAAGGTTTTTCTCTGATAGATAGCTAATCTGATTATCAAACTTAAACCTCTCAATAATATTGCGGACATTCTCAGAAAAACCATTAAGATAGCTTTTAAAATTCGCCTCAATATTATCGGGATCATCAAGTAACTTTTTAAATGTAAAGGGGCTGACATTATAAAACGAATAGCCGGATACTTTACGAAGAATCGGGTCTTTAACCACAATATTAAGTTCCTTATTTTTCTGTACAACAGCTTCTTTCGTCTTTTCTAATATGCAATCAAAACGTCGAATAACAGTAAGAGGCAAAATAACCTCTCCGTATTCATGCGGTTTGTAGGGTCCTGTAAGCTTGTCTGCAATCGCCCATATAAGATTGGCTTTCTCATTTATGTTGATGTTAAGTGATGTCATTATTGCACTCTCCTTGAATTCTATTATTGAAATGTATATCAGTCGCCATTACTCATCAAACTTCTTGCTGATCTCTCAATCGGGCTATAATGTCAAACCTGTCCCTGGTCCAATTACAAGCTTCTTTTTTTCTAGAGGTACTCTTTCATATAACTCGACTGCTTTGAACCAATAATAAAATGCTTGAATATCCGTCTTCTTTAGCTTATTAAGCTTATTGAATTCAGTATTACTAATACTTAACGCCCCAATGTCTTCATTCCCATTGAATTTTTTAATATCCGTCTTATCATTAATTAGCTGCATTGAAAGATATGCTGCCTTGGATGCACATTGTATTGCCGTGTCAAGATTGAAGGATGAGCCAAATATATAAGGTTTCATTTTGCTTATACCGGCCAATAATTCATTATAATGCTCAGTTTCCTTCTTGCCCCTGTATGCGATGACAGTCGCTGTATGAAAGATATCATTCAATACTGATTCAGAATCCGATTTAATACCTCGATACTTAATTTCCTGAGCTACTATTTTATCAAATGTGCCTTTTACGATATTTACATCTTTAACAATATCAAATAGATTAGCAATATCAAAGAGCTGCTTGATAATCTCCAATTCTTTTTTCACACCATATCTAATTCCTGTTGTGTTAGGGGCAAATGCAGTAAGCTTGTCCCCTAAAATACAGTCTATTGTAGGAACTTTAACTTCTGTTCTTCCAGCATCCATCTGTAAAAGTTGAGAGTACACCGGCACATTAATAGTCTGCAAATATAAATTTTCTTCATACAGGATATCAAGAAGTATATACTCTGTTTTGTTTGATATTTTGGAATGATAATTGAACTTATAATGTGCTTTTGGAATGTCTCCATGCATATTCCTTTCGTGTTTTTCATATTCCTCAAACACTCCAAAATCTATAACTTTTTTGAATACCTCATCCATAGCATCCCTGTTTTTAGGAGTTACAATAATGTCTATATCAATTGATAATCGTTTTAGCTCTCTTAAAAGAAGGATTAATGAAGTCCCTCCTTTGAATATAAAATCCAAGCCACTTACTTTTAGCTGTTCAAGAAGAGTAAGTGCAAATATAACCTTCTCCATCAGTATCGGATCACTCTTGTATTTCTGTTGGATACCACAAATCCATTCTGCTGAATATGACTCCTTAAGTATCATATGTGTCTTCCTTTCATTAATATCTCAATACACTCGTTTGTCCTTCAATAAAGGCTTCCAACCTATCTTTACATTTTCTTCTTCCGGCATATCTATATAAGTTTGAAAATGAGACTTTATAATACCTGAACATGTTCTCAAATATATTGATAAGTTCCTGCCCTTGATATGGGTAGAAGAAATCTTCTTCAGCAAATAAATCAACAAGAATCTTCTCTGCTCTGGGTATAGTTATAGACATGCCTTTTGATACAGGTGCCTGCGAAATCAGCTTTTTTATTACCATACTATCTTTACTCTCAAATACATACCGTTCCAATTCCTTATATGTTGGCTTAATATATATATTTTCAAATTCAGACTTCAGATAATTAAATACTGACTCTTCTGTGCCATTCTCAACCTCAATAATAGTAAAAAATCTACCCGGCTGATGCACCATAAACTCGTTCAACCAACTTGTTTCCCAAACGCATGCATCCAGATAAGGGAACTGTTTTCTCAGCCTTGAATACACATCTTCTAATTTCTGCGAAATTGCCGGCTGATATATTTTGTTTTTAATCATTATCGTGTTGTTATCAAGGCAATCATATAATGTAAAGATCCCCCTATCTAGTGCTGAAATTACCTTTTTCTTCTTTAAATCATAAAGCATCCATCTAAAGGTTGTCTCTTTAAGCTCTGGATAGAAATTCTGATAGAATTCCTTAAGTTCATTTCTCTTAATTATTTCTCTAGAGTAAAATGCTTCCTTAATCTGTTCAATTTTCAATCTGTCAGTCAAGTCCATCACCCCGATCAATGCATTGATTAGATATAATGTCACCTTTTGCATACAGTGACATTATATCTGTACTTATTATAACATTATTTCAATATTCTTGAAACAGATACTTTGTCACTCTTTAAAATTAGTGACAAAGTATCTGTTTCATAGAATCTATAATCTCAAAAAACTAAAAAACTCAGACCTAAGTCTGAGTGTTATAAACAATATGGTAGCGGCGGGGAGATTTGAACTCTCGACCTGTCGGGTATGAACCGAATGCTCTAGCCAGCTGAGCTACGCCGCCATATATATAATGCCTGTCACCTGACGGTGTGCACCACTAAGTAGCGCAGGCTCTGAAAAATCAATTTTATTTGGTTGCGGGGGAGGGACTTGAACCCACGACCTCCGGGTTATGAGCCCGACGAGCTACCAACTGCTCTACCCCGCGATGTTTTTGGTGCCGAAGACCGGAATCGAACCGGTACGGTCGGTAAGGACCGCAGGATTTTAAGTCCTGTGCGTCTGCCAGTTCCGCCACTTCGGCTTTCAAAACTTGATACCGCGTCTTAACGACAAATATTATTATATCGTCTTTGCCTTCAAACGTCAATACATTTTTTACTGGTATTAATACCCTTTTAGCCATCAAGTTTTTTATTGGCAGGCTTTGCCCAGAATATACTTTGCTATGATTCCTTCGAGATTGTCATTCTCACTTATAATTAGGTCATCTTTCTTCAAGCCTTCAATAAGATGATGCAATATGTATATACCTGCCGGCATCACATCTGCTCTTTCCTTCTGCAGACCTTTGACATCACAGCGGGCCTGGACGGGCATATCCTTTAGCGTCCTGAAGGTATTATCGATAAAATCAATATTTATAACTGTATTATGTACAATTGCCGGATCATATATGCTCAAACCGTGAAATATAGCAGCTACCGTAGTCGCAGTGCCGCCGATAGCAATTACCCTGTCTATCCTTTTTTTGCTAAAATATTCTAACGGCTCTTTAAAAAGCTCATTAAGCTTATTTTTCATATTTACAGTATCTTCATTGCTTATTGGGTTGCATGTAACAAACTGCTCGGTCATTCTAACCGCTCCGGCAGGAATGCTCACGGAGTAGTCGATTTTATCCTTGCTGCCAAGCACCAACTCGGTGCTTCCTCCTCCTATATCAATTACAAGTGTGCTTTCAAGAGGGTTCTCGATTTCACTCATAACGCCTTTCAGTCCAAGCTCTGCTTCTTCCTCACCGCTTATAATCCTGACATCCACTCCAGCCTGACTCTTTGCGTCAGCAGCAAAAGCCTCTCCATTTAATGCGTCACGCACTGCACTTGTTGCTATTGTGAATACTTCTTGTGCACCGTATCTGTCAGCTTTGTTCTTAAAGTATTTCAGGGCATCAATATTTCTTACAAAGGACTTTTCTGTTATCAGTCCTGTTTTTGAAACATCCTTCCCTATCCTGGTTACAATGAGCTCCTTCTCTTTTTTTGCTATGGAGCTGCCTACAATTTCACAGAGCATTAATCTCATAGAGTTTGTACCAATGTCGATAGCAGCTACTTTTTTCATTTGATTCTCCTTTTATTATTCCATTTTTATTTTGTTTAAACAAATAATAAACTGTCAGACCTGCTGACAGTATATTTATGCTATAAATAAATTATTTAATTATTGCGGTTTATTGAAAATTTAATATTGTCAAATAGCATTAGCTCTTTTGCGCTCCACCATCACTTTTCCTGTAACCACCGTTGCGTTTTGAGTCAGTATTTTTCTTAAGCTGTTGAAGTTTTTCATCGCTTTCCTTAAGGAATTTTGAAATGCGGTCTTCGAATGAATTTCCCTGATTTTTCCTTGACTCTTGCTCCCAATCAATCTCCATCGGCCTTACTATTCTCTTAATCACTTGGGCCTGCTTTATTGAAAGGTTGATTTTACCGTTTTTTTCAACAGATAGCACCTTAACCTTTACCTTGTCCTTTTCTTTAATAAAGTGCTTAATGTCCTTTACATAAGTATCTGCAATTTCTGAAATATGAACCAGACCCATTTTACCCTCTGGCAGCTGAATGAAGGCCCCAAAGCTTGTTATACTCGAAACTACACCTTCAACTACCTTACCTTCCTCAATAGGCATATAAAAAATACTCCTCCTTTAATAAGCAATAGAACTGCTATGGATATAATATATTAAAACCCTTCTGCTGTCAACATCGTACCTAATTATCCCTATTCTGTATATTATTATCAGCAGAAGACTGATCAATGTAGACCCTTTCCCCTGATTTGACAAGGCCCAGCTGTTCCCTTGCCATTTTCTCTATGTATTCAGCTGAAGTCGCATTATTGATCATTTCCACCAGCTTATCATTATCCCTTTTAACAGCTTCTATTTTCGTAACTGCGGCCTGTTCGGACTTCTTCAGTTCAGAAATTGCAAACTGCTGGTTTATTATTGTAAACACAGCATAACCCATAAAAATGACCATGAATAGATTTTTAAACCTAAGCTTCCGCTTTTTCATCTGCATCCCCTCAACATTCAACATCCACACTCTATGCTTAGCCCTAAGTGCATTCTATATAGTACATAGTATGTACAATTATTTCATATATTACCTAAATTTTCAGTAACCTCAAAGTGCCGCAAATATTTATATTCGACGGTGGGAAAAAAAATCCTTTAACATAAGGCTTTAAAAAGCAATTTAATTGCCTTTTCGATTTTTCCGTTTCACTATCAGACTATAATATTTTCTTGAGTCATCTACTATTTGTTTCGGCAATTTCCGCACTTTTCTTAACCTTATTTTTTTCCTGCCCAAAAATTTCGAAAGGCTATAGTAGCATTGGCACAGGAAGGAGTATAGCAGCTTTAATGGCAAAGCAGCAATGCAATTGGTTTTCTTAAAGAAGCTGGCGATATTCCTGTACAAGAAAAGGAATACCCCTGCAGCAATCCTCCCAAGCAGCTTTTCATATAAATAAAACCCAACAAGAAAGCCTATGAAGACATAAGATCTTATATCTCCGTAGCTGCTGGAAAAAACCGCCCATATAACCACCGTAAACACCGAAAAGAGAAATAGCATATCCCAAAATGAGGTAATCAGCCTTTCATTTCTCTTTTTCCCCTTTAAAACCCTGTAAATATCGTACAAAACGCCTATGAGTATTCCTCCATATACTGTATAAGAAAACACATAACTCTGGAATTGAACGGTTTCCACTGAAAGACCTCCTCAACAACTGGTTTTCGAGATATAAACGGCATAGTCAACTACATTGCCAAGCT
The DNA here is from genome assembly GCA_035628995.1 of Clostridia bacterium. Taxonomy (NCBI): domain Bacteria; kingdom Bacillati; phylum Bacillota; class Clostridia; species Clostridia bacterium. The sequence continues at coordinate 69,256 of DASPIR010000009.1, forward strand.
GTAATTAACCATGCCGTTTTGGGAACAGTGAACAATTGCCCTAGTGCTTATTAACATAACATATTTCTCATCATTCAAAATGTTAATAATGCACATCATTAATGTTGTGCCCTGCTGCTATATACGAATACTGTTACAGGGCACATATATATTCAGTTTCATTTGAATATGTTGCTCAAAAAACTGCCGGTTTTTTTGACATCTATTTTGTCGTTGTATACACAAGAAATTATGTACCCCTCGATAAAAAGGTTGCCATCATCGACGCTCAGCCTGTTAATATGCAGATCTGTTCCTCTTATTGTGAGGCCTCCTGCTTCAGTATCCAATGCCACCGTATTGTCATCAAAGCTGGTTACATCCCTGACTCCGGTGATTATCAGCTTTTCCCGTCCTTCTATTGTAATATTGTGAGGTTTTGACTTTATCAGCTTCTTTTCTTCCATAAAAAAACCCCCTAGACATATATAATATTTATATGCTGGGAGCTTGCAAATATGTATAAATTCACTATAACGGCACAATAGTAGAATAATACGACGATACTGGTTGCGAGTTGCGCGTTACGCGTTACGAGTATTCAGAAATGCTTCGAAGCCCTGCCAGAACACGCGAAACACGAAACGGGACCACATAGAAGTGACCCTATGCTTGCAGCGCGCAACAAGAATGCGACAACGTCGCAATCTTTATATAATCCTGTACATTTCTTTAGCAGCTACTTTAGTTGCATTAGCGGATATGTCTACTATTTCTGCCTTTATGCTTTTTTCGCCGAACACAATCTCAATTATGTCTCCAACCTTCACTTCGGCACTTGGCTTAGCCTGTTTACCGTTAAGATATACCTTGTCACCTATGCAGGCATCCTTAGCTACGGTTCTTCTTTTTATCAGTCTTGAGTTCTTTAGGTACTTATCAAGTCTCAATGAAATCACTTCCCACACTCTTTATAGTGAAAAATCAGGCCGCATCGGCCTGATTTTTCTTAAATATGTACTTATTTCTTCTTATTTACGAGATCTTTAAGGTCTTTGCCAGCTTTGAATATTGGAGCCTTTGATGCTGGTATTTTGATTTCTTCTCTTGTTCTTGGGTTTCTGCCTACTCTTGCTTTTCTTTCTTTAACTTCAAAAGTTCCAAAGCCAACTAACTGAACCTTGTCACCTTTTGCAAGAGCTTCTTCAACACTTTCTATTAGTGCTTTAAGAGCTTTTTCTGAATCCTTCTTTGTCATTGCACTTTTTTCAGCCATTTTGCTGATAAGATCTGATTTATTCATTATTTTTCCCTCCATTTTTTATTTTGTAGGAAATATTTACTGTTTATGGATATTCTACCTCATTCGCAAAAATCCTTCTTTTTTTTCGCTATTTTTCATCTTTTTTTGTAAAAAAGGCTTATATTGAAGCATTTTGACAGCTAAAGATGCTCTTTTTTGAAATTTATTCACGGAAAGTGGTACATTATGGTAACTTATACTTTCCTATCAGTTATAGAAACTTGCTGTTTTGCTTCATTCCAGAGCTTATCCATCTCCTGCAAGCTCATTCTATCAAGTTTTTTCCCTGATTGCAAGGCTGTTTCCTCAATATACCTAAATCTTTTTATAAATTTCTCCGTGGTGGTTCTAAGTGCGAGCTCAGGTTGTATTTTCAAAAACCTTGAAACATTTACAACAGAGAACAGTAAATCTCCGATTTCTCCTTCTATTATGGCTGTTTCACCGGTTTTATATACTTCCCTGACCTCTTCTGCTTCCTCATAAACCTTTGAGAATGCGTCTTCTATGTTGTCCCAGTCAAAGCCTGCCAAAGCTGCTTTTTGCTGAACCTTGTATGCTCTCATCAATGCAGGCAGGATTTCAGGTATATCCACAAGCGTCTGCGTATACGTATCAATTCCTTTATGTTTGCGCTTTGATGCTTCCCAACTCTTTAACGCACCGCTTTCACTAGTTGCCTTGATGTCCCCAAACACATGAGGATGCCTTATAATCAATTTGTTTACTATATTGGTGATTACTTCATTGATATCAAATTCTCCGTCTTCTCTGGCTATTTGTGCGTGAAACACAACCTGCAGCAGCAAATCTCCAAGCTCCTCAACTATTAAGTCAAGTTCGTCCTTCTCGATAGCATCCAACACCTCATAGGTTTCCTCAAGAAGGTACGGTCTCAAGGACTCTCTCGTCTGCTCCTTATCCCATGGACAGCCTTCCTGGCCTCTCAAGCTTTCCATAAGATCCACCAGGTCGTCAAAGCTCTTGTATTTGGCCCCTTCTAGTGCAGGTGGTATATAGACGCTTGTGAGGTAATCAACCCATTCCAATCTATCAAGCTCATAAAGCGGTATCCTTACAATACGCTCCATGCCTTCCACCCCTGCTGCCCTTATGACACAGATTTCAAAATCATCCTTGTAGTAATCCATAAGCTCTAGCTTTACTTCAGAAGCTACCAGCCTGTCATATACTTGTGTGATGATGTTTCCGCATCTCTTATCAGGTTTCTGAACTTTGATGCTCAAGCCGTCAATGATTTTCAAACCATTGACCGGATCTATCTTCAGGGTGCTTAATATTACGTCTATAAAGCTAAGTGCAGGAATTATTCTCACTTGGATTTTCTCTCCAGCCTTTGCCGAAATAAGCTCCACACTTTTTTCAGCAACAAGGGGGTGCCCCGGTACGGCGTATACTACTTGGCCTTTTTCAATGCATAGGCTTATTATACGCTCGCTTATCCTCTCATAGGTCTCATCAAAGGATTCCCCACTGTCATAAATATCATCACAGCATGTAAAACTAATTCCCTCTTCTCTGATACGGTCTACTAAAGGATGCTTTTCCGTCCTCAGCACCAAGGTTTCTGCACCTTTTAAGATTTCAAGGGCTTCCAGACTCAACTGCCTATAGTCACCAGGCCCCAGTCCCACAATAGTTATCTTTGGCATATTTGATATTCGCTCCTTCTCTTTTGCTTTATACAGGCGAACACTGTTCGCCGCTACACCGGAACGGTGAGGGCACCGTTCCCTACACCCCGCACCTCGAACCTCGAACCAAATATTTTATAGCAGTCCTTTTTTCTTCAAAACGCTTGAAAGCCTTTTGCCTCCGGGAGCCATTTCCAGTTCTTCTGTGGCAATGCCTTTTATGAGGATTAGGACTATTGCATATATCAAAGCGGCTAAAGCAATGCTTATAAGTGTTGCCATTGCGTTACTCTCCAATAATTCGAATACCAGCCTATAGGTGAAAAATGCGGTCGCAACCATTGCGCCTGTTGCTATTAAAGGCTTTAATATAATTTTGACCAAACTCATACTGGACTTCTGATATCTCATTATTGCAGACAGGTTCAATATTGCTGAGATTGCATAGCCGCATACGGTACCTAATGCCGCACCTCTGATATTGATAGCCGGCACTGAAGTCAAGGTATAGCTTATTACAACTTTAACCAGAGCCCCGATTACCAGGTTTACTACCGGTATTCTCTCCTTGCCCATGCCCTGCAATATTCCAGTCATAGTCTGCACCAAAGTCAGGAAAATTACTGACATTGAAACGTATTGCAGCACCATACCGAGGGAAGCCGGCTCTGCCGGATACATAAGCTTCATTATTGGACCTGCAAGTATAAAAAGTCCAAAAGCAGCAGGAAGCCCAATAATAAGGCTTACTCTGATAGCTAACTCTGATTTTCTGGTGGCTCCAGCAAAATCACTCCTTGCTATGGATTCGGATATTGCTGGTACAAGGCTTGCTGCCAGTGCTATCGTGAACACTTGCGGTACATTAACAAAAGCTCCTGCCATTCCTTTAAGCTGTCCAAGCAGGCTGGTGGCTGCCTCTAGGGAAAAGCCTGCAGATTGCAGTCTATCCATGACTATGAATGTATCAAGTACTGTCATAACAGGCATGATGCTTCCACCAATAGTTATTGGTACTGCGAATACAAGAATCCTCTTAGCTATACTTGCAGCGGACTCCATTTTAAGATTGCCCGAACCGCTGATGCCTAGTTTTATTTCACTTCTCTTCATTCTATAGATATATATCAGAGTGAGAAAGCTTGCAAGTCCTCCAATAGTAGTTCCGAACACTGCTCCTCCGGCTGCAGCTTGGAATCCCAATGGCAGAAACATTATCGCGAGTACGAAGCCAAATGCCACTCTGGCAATCTGCTCAGTTACCTGAGATATGCCGCTGGGTGTCATGTTCTGCATGCCTTGGAAATAACCTCTGAATGCTCCGCTTAAAGATACTGTGAATACCGCAGGAGCAACACAAAGAACAGCAAGGTATGCTCCCGGATTCTTAACTGATGTTACAAAGCTCTCTGCGTTGAAAAACAATACAGCAGACAGCGTTATCCCCAAGAAGCCTATCAGTCCAAGTGCAACCTTGAAGGTTTTGTGTGCTTCGTCACGTCTTCCAAGCTCGACTTTTTCCGATACCAGCTTGGATATTGCAATTGGTATCGAATATGCAGAAATAGTGAGCATCAATATGTATAGGTCATACGCAGTCTGGTAGTAAGCCATACCTTCAGAGCCTATTATCCTGCCCAAAGGTATCCTGTATATGGCCCCTAAAGCCTTTGATATCATACCTGCCACTGCAAGTATCGCAGCCCCTTTAATAAATGATTGTTTTCTAGAACTCATTTGCGACCTCCCCAAAATAACTTACCCTAAAATATTAAAAGCCATAGTTTAGATTTCTGCCGCTAGTTATGATTCATATAGCTCTTCAAACATTACTATTTTATCACAAATGAAGGGCTTTATATAGCATATTTGCAAAGTGTTCATAACACACCAGCTTTAACCTGCATTATTAACCCTACCATTTAAAAATATACATTAATAGAGTGTAGTAGAACAAAAACAAAAAAGTAGCAGCCTTTAAGACTACTACTTTTGTCAAACCTTCATTACTGCTCCATTTGTTTTCCTAGAAAACTGGCTGCAGTTTCCGATATTTTGACTTCGAGTTCACCCATCTGTATATTAGGATCTTTAGAAAGTACTAAGACTGCTCCTATAGAATCACCTTGAGTCATTATTGGTGCTACAACGCCCGCAGTATATTTAGGTGTGCCTTCCTCATCAGCAGCTATGTTAATCATCTTGTTTTCTCCGGTTAGACTCAAGAGGACTGTTGCCTTGTCTTCCATTATCTTTTCCAAAGAAGCACTGACTCTTTTATCCAGCAGTTCTTTCTTTGGCACACCTGCAACCGCAATAATGTTATCCCTATCAGCTATACAAGTGATGTGATCCAAAGTACTATGCAGCGACTCTACATATTCTTTTGAAAAATCGCTTAGTTCACCTATTGGGGAGTATTTTTTAAGTATAACTTCGCCTTCCCTATCTGTAAATATTTCCAGCGGATCTCCTTCTCTTATACGTAGAGTTCTTCTTATTTCTTTCGGTATTACAACTCTTCCAAGGTCATCTATTCTTCTTACGATTCCGGTTGCTTTCAACTTATACCCTCCTTTTTTTGATTTACATAAGTGTCTGTAGTTGTTATTATTTTACCAACTACATTTTTTTATACACAATTTTGTAAATTATAGATAATAAATAAAGTACAGTGTCAAATGAGTTGTCAAGCCAATTCAAGGTAAAAAAGCCTTCTATATAAAAAAACAACTCCGTCCTCTAATTGAGTGACGGAGTTGCGCTTTTTATTACTTTAAATTTTTAACGAACTTTTCTATTTTAGCGTTCTTTCTCATTTCTTCGAGAACCTTTTCATATTCCCCGCTTTTCTTATCGCTCAGCATGCTTCCTTTAAGCTGTTCCTTAACGTCCTCGAACTTATCTAGCTTGCTGTCTTCAACCTTTATTATATGGAAGCCGAAATCAGTCTGCACGATTTCACTGATTTCACCTGGCTTTAATGCGAATGCCGCCTTTTCAAAAGGCTCTACCATGTCTCCGTGTCTGAAGTAGTCAAGATCTCCACCATTCTCTTTAGCACTGGGGTCTTTTGAATTCTGCTTTGCCAATTCATTGAAGTTCTCTCCTGCTTTTACCCTTACAAGCATCTTTTCGGCTTCTTCCTTGGTATCAAGCAGAATATGGCTGGCCTTAACACTTAAAAATTCATTCTGGTGAGTATCATAATAAGCCTTTACCTCTTCATCGGTCACTGCAATATTTCCAGTGAGCTTATCCGTAAGCTTGTTGACTGTAAGCTCCTTCTTTACTGATTGCTTGAAATATTCAAGGTCCATGCTCTGTCCCTTCAAGAACTCATTGAATTTTTCTTCTGAGTCAAAATACTTCTTGGCTTTTTCAACTTCACTGTTTACTTCATCATCAGTTACAGTAATTCCAAGCTCTGCGGCTTTCTTCATCTGCAGTTTTTCATCAATCAGCATATCCAAAAGCTTTTCTCTGGCAACATCATCGAACTTTCTTCCGTCAACCTCTTGCTCCCATACGTCAGTGCCAAACTGCTGCTCATACTGAGCTTTGAAAATTCCAAACATCTTGTTGAATTCCTCTTTTTTGATTGCTTCACCAGAGACCTTTGCTACTATCGTGTTATTGTCAACTTCAGGATTTACCCTTACCATACCGCAGCCGGCAAGAAATGCTGCCAGGACGACAAATGTTAAGGACACCAGAAGCAGTTTATACTTTTTGTTAAACAATTTTCCATCGCTCCCCTACTTGTAATTTAAATCATTATTGCCACTAATGGCATCATTAAGTAATTATACCTTATATGATTCATTCTGGAAACTACTAATTTTTTCTAAGAACTCCTTTAAGAACTTGATATTCTCATCAGGTTTATCCTCGTCTATCCTTATCGTAAAATATGGCTGTCCGCTTGCAGTAAAAAGCAGTCTGTTGATATACTCCCCTGCCACTTTGATTGCGGTCTCGGGTTTGATGCTTTTGTCGGTATTGAATTTTACTATGATATTATTTTTCTTTTGAGCTATAGATACTATCCCGCATTTTCGAGCCAAATGCTTTATATAAGATATGCCCAGAAGATTTCTTACCACCTCCGGCAAATCACCGAATCTGTCCTCAATCTCTTCTTCTATATCAAAAAGATCCTCATGACTCCCAATATATGCAATCTTCTTGTATATCTCGATTTTCTGATTCTCGTCCGTTATATAGCTTTCCGGAATAAAGGCACTTACCTGAAGCTCTATTGAGGTATCGATACTTTCAGTAACCGCTTCACCCTTAAGCTCTCTTACAGCGTCCTCCAGAAGCTTTATATAAAGATCGTAGCCTATGGCCTCCATATGCCCATGCTGCTCCCTGCCCAACAAGTTCCCTGTTCCTCTGATTTCCAAGTCCCTCATGGCTATCTTAAAGCCTGAACCGAATTCAGTGAATTCTCTTATGGCCTGAAGTCTCTTTTCAGCAACTTCGTTCAGTACCTTATCTCTTTGATATGTGAAATATGCATATGCAAGCCGATTGGAACGGCCAACTCTTCCTCTAAGCTGGTAAAGCTGAGATAAACCCATCTTATCCGCATCGCTTATTATTATAGTGTTTACATTCGGTATATCCAGCCCTGCTTCTATTATAGTTGTACAGACCAGCACATCATATTCAGCATTATAAAAGTCCAGCATAGTATCCTCAAGAGTCTTTTCATCCATCTGCCCATGTGCAACAGCCACCCGAGCTTCCGGTATCATCTCCTTGATCTTCGCCGCAACCTTCTGTATGCTTCTCACACGGTTGTGCAGGTAATACACTTGCCCTCCCCTTCCAATTTCCTTGGATATCGCATCTCTTATAATCTCATCATTATGCTCCATCACATAAGTCTGAACAGGATACCTTTCTTCCGGAGGCTCTTCAATTATGCTGATGTCCCTTATGCCTATAAGCGACATATGCAGTGTTCTTGGTATTGGCGTCGCAGTGAGTGTAAGCACATCCACATTCTTTTTCAGGCTCTTGATTTTCTCCTTGTGTGCAACCCCGAATCTTTGTTCTTCATCTATTATCAAAAGTCCCAGGTCATTGAACAGCAAGTCATTCTGCAAAAGCCTGTGAGTGCCTATTAATATGTCCACATTGCCGTTCTTGAGATTGGCAACTACTTTACTCTGCTCTGCGTGGGTCTTGAATCTGGATAAAACGTCAATATTGACCGGAAAATTGGAAAACCTCTGCACACAGGTGTTATAATGCTGCTGCGCCAATATAGTAGTGGGCACCAATATTGCGACCTGCTTGCCATCCATGACGCACTTGAAGGCTGCCCTAAGGGCAACCTCTGTCTTGCCATATCCAACATCCCCGCACAGGAGCCTATCCATTACCCTTGGATCCTCCATACTCTGCTTTATCTCTTCGATGCAGCGCAGTTGATCCTGGGTCTCCTGATAAGGGAACATATCCTCAAATTCCTTCTGCCACCTTGTATCCTCAGAAAATGTAAAACCGACAGCCTGCTGTCTTTCCGCATAGAGCTTCAGAAGGTCCACAGCCATAACTTCTATGGCTTTCTTGGCTTTTGCTTTAACCTTCACCCACTCAGCGCCGCCCAGCTTGTTCAGCTTGGGACCCTTGTCCTCCGCTCCGATGTACTTCTGTATCATGTCCAGCTGGTCTGTGGGTATGTAAAGCTTATCATTTCCGGAATATCTGATGTGCAGATAGTCTCTGACCATATTGTCTATCTTCAGCTTCTCTATGCCTATATACTGTCCTATTCCGTGGTTCTCGTGCACCACGAAATCCCCAACCTTAAGATCAGTAAATACATCTATAGCCTTGCCTTTTTTCTTGTCAGCAGTCTTCCGTTTGATTCCGAATGCTTCTCTATCGCTTATCACAGCATACTTGATAGACGGGAAGTCAAAGCCGCTGTTTAATATACCGGGCAGAATGATTATATGCCCTTCCTTCAGCTCGATGTCAAGCTCGTCCTTGTATACTGCATCTACATCCCTGTCCCTAAGATCGGAAGCCAAGCGCAAGCCTCTTTCCCTGGCTCCCGCAAGTATCAAAACCTTATACTTGCGTTTTTTCCATACATCAATCTCTTCCATAAGCATGTTCAGCTTCCCATGGAAGGGATGCATTGAGCGGCTTGTAATACTTATGGTTCTTTGAGGATTAAAATCACTGCTGCTCTTATACAAGGCGTCCAGGCAGACTCTTCTACTATCCTGCATCCTTAATAGAATATTTTCGTAGGTAAATAAGGAGTCAAACTGTCCCGGAAGAACTTCTCCATCCTCTAACAGCTGGTTGAAATGCTCCTGGAACTCAAGCCCTATGGTCTCGCAGCGCTGCTTTACCCTGGTAGGCTCATCAATAAAAATTATGCAATCCTTCAAATAATCTATAAGACTAAAATCCTTGCCTGAAAAATATGGTGAATATTTCTCAATCCCCTCAAAATGTATGCCCTGCTTGAGCTTTTCTATATCCTCAGATATTCTCTCCTTCACCTTTATGTCAGAAGCTTTCTTCTTACGGTCGCCCCCTGAGGTTCTGAGTCTTCCAGAGAGCTCTGCCTGTAAGTTTTCCGCAGCTGTATAGAAGTCCTCCTTTGACACAATGAATTCTCTCGCAGGAGTAATCCTTATTTCCTTTGCTTTGCTCACTGACCGCTGTGTTAACACATCAAAGTATCGTATTGAATCAATCTCGTCATCAAAAAGCTCAACCCTGACAGCATTCTGATGTATTGGAGAATAGAAATCTATAATTCCTCCCCTAATGGAGAACTGCCCTTTTCCCTCCACCATGTCAATACGCTCATATCCAGCCTTTATGAAATATTCCTTCATTTCCTCTATCGATACCGTATCTCCTACAGACAGCTCCTTCGCCATTGATACAAACAGCTCCGGAGACACTGCTTTAGGAAGTAATGCCTCTATAGAAGCACATATAATGCTGTTCTTGCCGTTAATTATATCATCATAAGTCTTTAAACGGTTTTGCATAACTTCATTACTTCTTGCATCAATTCTTCGAAATATCAACTCTCTGCTGGGCATTAAAGCTGCCATGTCCGCATCAAAAAAAGAAATATCCTCATAAACCTTTTTCGCCAACAAATCATTATGGGTAATAAAAAGGCATGGTTTTTTAAAATGTCTGCATACCAATGCTGCAGTTATTGCTTTCTGAGTGTCGGAAATCCCATAGACCTCTATTACATTCAGATTTGCTTCAAGAGACGAGAGCAGTTCATTAAGCTCTTCCATTTCGTAAAGCGGCTTCAGCATGTTATCAATACTCAAGTTTTCACCTCCCGGGAAAGGGTACCTAAAGAATATTGAGGTCGGATATATTATATATCGACCTCATACTTATTCGAACATTCCTATTGGAGTCTTGCCCTTTTAAAAAAGGACTATTCTCAAGAGCTTCCAATTATTTTTCCTTGTTATACTTGTTCATCGCCGAGCTTATATCATTTTTAATTATTTCCTCGATTGCCAGAGCTGACTTTTTCACAGCCTCCTCCATCAAGGGTATTTCCTCATCTGTGAATTTGCTCAGGACATAATCCCCCAGATCCATGTACTCCGGCTGCCTGCCAATACCTACTCTAATCCGCGGGAACTTGTCTGTATTAAGAATATATATTATCGATTTCATTCCATTATGAGTGCCTGAGCTACCCTCGGGCCTTATCCTTATCTTGCCTACAGAAAGGTCCACATCATCATATATTACTATGAGTTTGGATATTTCACCCTTGTACCAGTGCATAAGCTCCTGCACGCTTTCACCGCTCAGGTTCATATAGGTCTGCGGCTTTGCAAGAACCACTTTTTCTTGTCCTATCGAGCCTTCTCCCAGCACAGCCTTGTGTTTAGTCTTACTGATGCTGATGTTATGGGCGGAGGCAAAGTAGTCCAGCACCATAAAGCCTGTATTATGCTTTGTATATCTATATTTGTCTCCGGGATTTCCCAGACCTACAATCAGATACATAAAAACCTCCGAAGTATTTGTTTCGCGAAAAACATCTTTCATAGATTATTCATATTTCGCGCAAACATTTCCTTTATAGTTATTGAATTCGCGCTATACCCAGTGTAAATTCCCATGCGCGTTCAATATAATTAACTTTGATTAATCAAACAGCTTGCTCAAGGATAAACCTTCATATATTCTCTTTATAGCCTCTGCAAACAACGATGCAACCGACAATACTATTATCTTGTCCACCGGCTTGTTGGCAGGCAGCGGTATAGTATTTGTCACTATCAGTTCCTTTATTACCGAATCCTGAATACGTTCAAAGGCAGGTCCTGACAAAACAGGATGTGTGCAAGCAACATAAATGTCCTTGGCCCCCATATCCTTCAGCACCTTTGCAGCGTTTACTATGGAGCCTGCTGTATCTACTATGTCATCAATTATTATACAGTCTCTGTTCTCAATATCGCCTATGATGTTCATAACCTCTGATACATTTGGCTTTGGCCTTCTTTTATCTATTATAGCCAACGGAGCGTCAAGCTTGGTGGCAAGAGATCTAGCCCTTGTAACCCCACCAACATCCGGAGAAACTACAACTATATCATTGAGCTTTTTGTTTCTGAAATAGTTTACAATAAGCGGCGCTGCATACAGATGATCTACAGGAATATCAAAGAATCCCTGAATCTGTGGAGCATGCAAATCCATTGTGATAACCCTGTCAGCACCTGCTGCTTCTATCAGATTGGCAACCAGCTTTGCAGTAATAGGCTCTCTGGACTTGGACTTTCTGTCCTGTCTTGCATAACCATAAAAAGGTATTACCGCATTGATTCTGCCTGCTGAAGCTCTCTTCAATGCATCAATCATTATCAAGAGCTCCATAAGATTATCATTTACAGGGGTGCTGGTGGACTGAACCACAAATACATCTGCACCTCTAATGGACTCGTTTATGCCTACCCCTATCTCCCCATTGCTAAAAGTACTTACTTGAGCATCTCCCACAGGTATGCCAAGATTGAAGGCTATATCCTTAGCCAATTCTTTATTGGCATTGCAATTAAGGACTTTTATGCTCTTTCCATGTACATTCATTTCAACAGAAACCTCCCAAAATATTATTTGTTTTCTCTTTCGACTACCCAGCCCTCTTTGTTCTCCTGTCTTACCCTTCCAATGGCCAGACTGTCTTGCGGCACTTCTTTTGTCACTGTAGTGCCAGCAGCAATATATGAATTTGTGTTTATCCTGACCGGTGCAATTAGGTTTGCATTGCAGCCTATGAAGGAATTGTCCCCTACATATGTCCTGTTCTTATTCTTACCATCATAGTTCACAAATACTACACCACACCCCAGGTTTACATTGCTGCCCACATCTCCATCACCTACATAAGTTAAGTGGGAAGCTTTTGAATGGTCACCAAAGTTGGAATTCTTCATTTCGACAAAATCGCCTATTCTAGCATGCTTTCCAATTTTGTTGCCCGGTCTTATATATGCAAAAGGACCTACCGAGGTGCCTTCTCCTATGGAGCTTTCAAGTACTATTGAGTACTGTACGCTTACACCTTTTCCTATTTTGCCACCTTTTATTCTTGTATTAGGACCTATTACAGCGTCCTCTTGAATCAGTGTTTCTCCCTCAAGTATACAGCCTGGATATATAGTTACATCCCGCTCTATCTTTACAGAAGTCTCTATATAAGTGTTCTTGGGGTCTATTATAGTTACCCCTTCCAGCATGAGCCTCTTTGCTATCCTGCCTCGCATGATTTCATTGACCTCATTAAGCTGATACCTATTATTGACACCCATTATATCTTCAGTGTCCTTAATTTTATAGGCTCCAATCAGAAGTCCCTTTTTACGCATAATGCCTATAACATCAGTAAGATAGTATTCCCCCTGGGCATTGTTGTTGTTCAAATACTTCAACGCTTCCCTAAGCTCTTTCCCATTAAAGAAATATATCCCCGAATTGATCTCTTTTATTAGCTTTGTACTTCTGTCTGCATCCTTCTCCTCGACAATCGCTTCTACAAGATTCTCGCCGTTTCTGACAATTCTCCCATATCCAGTCGGATCTTCCATGTCGGATGTCAGTATTGTCGCACTGTAACCCTCTGCCCTATGAATTTCATGCATGTCCATAAGGGTTTCCGGTTTGAGGAGCGGTGTATCACCATATAGTATAAGTATATCCCCATCAATAATATACTTCTCTGCCTGCATGACCGCATGACCGGTACCAAGCTGCTTTTCCTGCATTACGAACTTCACGCCTGATATTGCTTTACTGACCTGATCTGCTCCATGGCCTATTACTACAACAGGCTCAGCATCGCCAAGCTTGCGGGCACAATTTATCACATGCTCTACCATAGGGGCTCCGCATACCTTGTGCAATACCTTGGGAACCTTGGAGTACATCCTCTTACCTTCTCCGGCGGCAAGTATTACCGATGTAATACTGTATACATTACTCAATATATCACCTCTATTTAGTGCTTATTAACATAACAGACTTCTATTCAATCAAAATGTTAATAACGCACATCCTTGATGTTGTGCCCTGCTGCTAGAAACGGATTCTATACAGGGCATATGTTATATTCCATTACTATTCTAACATAATGAATCCCCAGAAAAAAGGATTCCTGAAAAAAGAATAGCTTTAGAATAGTTTGCTTAAACAAAAGCAGACTATTCTAAAGCTGTTTGCTCTATAAAAACCTTAGGCTAATATCTAAAGCTTCGACAGAATTTGTAAGTGCACCTACAGAAATTATGTCTACTCCTGTCTCAGCGACAGCCCTGACATTTCTTGCACCCTCAAGCGCCATATTACCTGAAGCTTCAAGCAGTACCCTTCCCTTGGCAATGCTTACAGCCTCACTCATCATATCCAGCGTCATGTTATCCAGCATTACTATATCCGCTCCTGCATCAATAGCCTCCATAAGCTCCTTTATGGACTCCACTTCCACTTCTATTTTCAGTGTATGGGATACATTCTTTCTAGCCTCTGCTACTGCAGGGGTTATGCCTCCTGCCGCTTTTATATGGTTATCCTTTATGAGCACCATATCGGAAAGATTGAACCTATGGTTAAAACCTCCTCCGACCTTTACAGAGTATTTATCCAAGATCCTGAGACCGGGAGCAGTTTTGCGCGTATCAACAATCCTGGCCTTATAACCGGTGGTTCTGGAACTGAACTTATCAGCCATTGTAGCTATTCCAGACATCCGCTGGAAAAAGTTCAGAGCAGTCCTTTCACCTTTTAAAATACCTCTGGCATTACCACTAATAGCGGCTATGACATCTCCCTTGGAAACTCTCTGACCATCCTTCATAAAAGCTTGGAACTCGATGCTCTTGTCAACTATTTCAAATACTCTCCTGCATATTTCTATGCCGCAGACTATTCCCTCTGCTTTTGCTGTAAAATTTCCCTTTATCACGGTCTCTGCAGGTATGGTGGAGTCAGTTGTTACGTCACCCCAGCCCAAATCCTCCTTCAAAGCAATACTAATTATTCTGTCAACGGTCATATTATCCAGCATAAAACATCCTCCTATATGTATCCATAAAAGTCTTGATCCTACAAGTCGCTATCTGTCCTGTAATGGCTGCCGCAGCTATTTTTCCTTGCAATTGCGCTTTTCAATATAATCGATGCGATATAGGCCATATTGAGCGTTTCCATATCATTTACACTTCTCAAATTAGCTTCCTCCAAGTTGCCAATTATACTGTTTATTCTCTCTAAAGACTTCTCCATGTCAGGACCATTCCTCTCAATTCCCGCATGGGCATCCATCTGTTCTTTTATTTCTTTCCTTATCACTTTTATATCTATAGGCTTTCCTTGATTCTTGGATGTATTTGAAACATGCACTTCTTCCAGCTTCAAGCTATGTATTCCTCTATTAATGTCTCCTGCACATCTTCTTCCGAATACAAGACCCTCTAGAAGAGAGTTGCTGGCTAATCTATTTGCTCCATGAACTCCGGTATTTGCTGCTTCCCCACAAGCATAAAGGCCCTCTATATTTGTTTTTCCCATCAGGTCAGTTCTTATTCCGCCCATAAAATAGTGCTGTACCGGAGAAACGGGTATATAATCCTTGGTGATGTCCACCCCTTCCTTCAAGCACCTGTCATAAATAGTAGGGAACCTTTTTCTCAGATAATCCGCATCTTTATGAGTTATATCCAAGTATACATGGTCGCTGCCCGTCTTTCTCATTTCGGAGAATATTGATCTTGAAACAATATCCCTGGGTGCAACCTCTCCCATTTCATTATATCTAAACATGAACCTCTCATGGTTTATATTCAGCAGTATTCCGCCTTCACCTCTAACTGCTTCAGAAATCAGAAACCGGCTGCCCTCAAAAGTCGGTTTGTAAAAGGCTGTGGGATGGAACTGTACAAATTCCATATCAGTCAGCACAGCACCACTCCTGTATGCCATTGAGATACCATCACCGGTGACTACTTCAGAGTTGGTGGTGTTTCTGTACACCTGTCCTATTCCCCCGCTGGCGCAAATAATACTGCGGCAGTACAGCACCTTCTTTGAAACCTCTGTATCAATGCTTTCTGCGATTAATACCCCGGCACATCTCCCCCCTGACATAAGCATATCTATCACAAAACAATTCTCTTTAATAGTGATATTATCTCTTTCCCTGCAAACCCTGAGAAGTGAGTCTACGACTTCCTTCCCGGTGGCATCCCCAAGAGCATGTACAATTCTGAAACGTCCATGCCCACCCTCTCTTGTTCTGGTAAGGGTTCCATCTAAATTCCTGTCAAAGTTTGTTCCCAGTTGGCATAATATTTCAATATCCTTTGGAGCTTCCTCAACAAGTATATTTACCGCTTCCTCGTTGCAATGCCCAGCCCCTGCTTTTATAGTGTCTGTAAAATGATAAACGGGCATATCGTCTGCACCTATGGCAGCTGCTATTCCCCCCTGGGCAAGATAGGAATTGTTTTCATCCATGGTCTCCTTGCTCAGTATGCATACTTTAAGGCTCGGATCTAAATTAATAGCTGAATAGAGTCCGGCAACACCGCTCCCTATTACCACCACATCCCATTTTTCATTCTCGACTTTCTGAGTGTCGAAATTTGCTAAATATCTCAGAGGCATATAAATCCCCCCTTTATTTTATCTTCAGCATCTCTTCCAATGACTTCAATGCCTTTAATCTTATTTCCTCATCTACATGGATTTCGTACTGCATATTCAAAAGTGCATTATGCACATCTTCAAGTCTGGTTTTTTTCATATTCGTACAAATAAGTCCTGTTGACAGGAGATAGAAGTTTTTGTCCGGGTTCTGCTTCCTTAGGATATGCAGTACCCCCTCTTCTGTTCCAATTATTATATCTCTTTCAGGTATCTCTCCCGCATGCTTGATTATCTCCGATGTACTCCCCAAAAAGTCAGCAAGCTTTTGAACCTCAGGCTCGCACTCAGGGTGCATAAGTATTTTCGCATTGGGATGCAGCTGCCTTATCTTTTGAACTTCCTCAGCCTTAACCCTTTTGTGGGTTATGCAGAAGCCTCTCCAGAGAATCACTTCCTTATCCTTCACTTTAGAAGCAACATAGCTCCCAAGGTTCTCGTCCGGCACAAATATTACCTGCTTGTTCTTAACACTCTCCACTACCTTCAAAGCATTTGAAGAGGTGCAGCAAATATCGCTTTCCGCCTTCACCTCAGCAGAGGAATTCACATAGCATACTACCGCCGCATCTGGGTATTTGGCTTTCATTTCCCGCAGCCTTGGTGCAGTGACCATATCCGCCATAGGACATCCCGCATCCTTGACCGGAAGCAGCACTGTTTTATCCGGTGACAGGATTTTAGCGCTTTCTGCCATAAAATGTACTCCGCAGAATACTATAACTTCACTGCTGGTGCTGGCTGCATGCTGGCTTAAGGAATATGAGTCTCCAACAACATCTGCGACATCCTGAACCTCAGGCACCTGATAGTTGTGTGCCAGTATTATCGCATTTCTCTCTTTTTTCAACCTTCTTATTTCATCTGCCAATTTATTTTGCATTGTAATTTACCTTCTCCGTTTAGCATTTATTACATATTCTTAGTAGAATATATCACTTATTATACCCTTTTTCAACATTGTTAAAAAAAGAGCATTCATTTATTGCAAAATGCAATCAATGATGCTCTTTCAAGTTATTTACATAAAGTTTACCACTTCTTATGCTTCTTTTTATAAGGTTTTATAGGGTAAAAAGGTGGCCAAAAAATCGGATATGGCGGGTATTTGTGCATTTTCTTGTGTTTCCAATAACCTGGATATTCATCTGACTCGTCACTGCTGTAATCACCGTCATCATCCTCATACCAATCCGGGCCTCTCATGTCCTCCATTTCCCCTATCTGCTCCTCGTCGTAGGGCATTTCCCCCATCTGCCCGGACATCATTGGACACATCATCGGGCACATCATTGGACAGCCCTGCATCATCGGACACTTTCCGCCCATCGCCGGCATTTCCATTTCCGGCATCTCCATATCGCTCATATCCATCGCCGGCTTTTCAGGTTTCGGATATGGTTTCTTCTTGTCTGCCATTTCTTTACCTCCTTCTTTATATATTGAACGCACTTAAGAACCCATATTGAGTTTAGTGCGAATTCAATTACCGTAAGGATGTGTTTTGCGAAATTTGAACTCTATAATAAAGTATATTTCGTAAAACACTAACCTATTAATATATATAAGGAAGGAGGTCAAAAAATGACTAGAAAGAAAACATCCACCTATGCCATAGGTGGATATCCTTAATTCAAATTCGTCTCGACGAATTTGCGCGCCGATTTTGGTCACGCGCGCGTGACATATACATTACAAAATCGTGTGCATCCGCGGTCGACTATATCATATTCAGTAGAATATGATATTATTCGTTCTTTACTTTTTCATACTCTTCCAATATTGAGGTCTGCAGCCTCTCTCTTGTCGAAGAATTTATGGGATGTGCGATATCCTTAAATTCTCCATCCGGGGTCTTTCTGCTCGGCATAGCTATGAATAAGCCCTCTTGGCCTTCTATAACCTTTATGTCATGAACAACAAATTCATTATCAAAGGTTACTGATACTACTGCCTTCATCTTGCCTTCTGCATTCACCTTCCTGATTCTTACGTCTGTTATTTCCATTCTAGTTCACCACCTTCCCGTCGTTCATTTTGTCATTTGAATAATAATTCGTCATTTACTAATTTTTTTCCTTCTTTTTCTAATAAACAATTTCACAAATTGTTCACAAATTCGGTATGTTTACTTAGATAAGTTATATAACCCATATTTCAGCATCTACCTAATAAGTACCATATAAAAGTGGTTCAATCTCACATTAATCAAAAACTCTTATTACCGATATTATCTGTAGTTTTAATTTTTTAAACCAATCATTATTTTTCAATTTTTAATTTCTTTATCCAGCTCTTTATATCATAATCTGCACATGTCTTCCGATAAAGTATATACAGTAAATAATAATTTTGAGTTATTATATGGAAATATTTACTTTTCTATTATCTGGTAACAAATAATTGGCTATAATAATAATATGAGTATTATATGATTAATTTTCAACATCTATGATATAACTCAAAACATAAGTTGACAGTATGAGCATAAGAATGTAAAATCAAAACGTTATACAAAGTAAAATTTTTGAATCCCAAACGTATTATTTAATTTATTGTAATTTTTTTTAAGGAGTGTATCCTATGATTTCCCTCGATGATGTAAAAAATGTTCATTTTGTAGGTATTGGCGGCATAAGTATGAGCGGCCTGGCTCAAATACTGCTTCAATCAGGCTATAGTGTCACAGGCTCTGATATCAATGACAGCAATATCATAAGCAAGCTGCGAAGAAATGGTGCCACGGTTTTCATTCCCCATGACACCAAAAATGTTGAGAATGCTGAGCTTGTGGTTTACACAGCTGCAGTCAAGCAGGATAATTGTGAAATAATCAGGGCAAAAGAGCTTAGAATACCTATCATAGACAGAGCCGAGTTCCTTGGCATGATAATGAAAAACTATAAATACGGTGTGGCTATTGCCGGATGTCATGGAAAGACAACGACTACATCAATGGTTTCAATCATATTCAAAAATGCTGAATTAGACCCCACACTGCTTATTGGTGGTGAAATAAGCGCAATTGATGGAAACGTCAGGGTAGGTAAAAGCGAATATTTTGTAACAGAAGCCTGTGAGTATACAGAAAGCTTCTTAAAGTTCTATCCTTTTATTGCTGCCATTTTAAATGTAGAGAAAGACCATCTGGACTATTTCAGGGATTTAGATCATATAATATCTGCGTTTGACAAATTTGCAAAGCTGGTGCCTAAGGATGGAAGCCTTATTGTCTGCAGTGACAATGAACACGCCCTCAATATCTCGAAAAGAGTTAACTGTAAGGTAATTACCTATGGCATAAAAAGCAAGGCTGACTTCAGCGCAAAGAATATAAAATACAACAACTTAGGTCATCCTACTTTTGAAGTAATACTCAGGGATAAAAAGTTTGGCACCTTCTCTCTCAGCATTCCCGGAGAGCATAATGTGCTTAATGCTTTGGCTTCTATAGCAATAGCTCATAATGCCGGTATATCAATAGATAATATTAAGAAAAGCCTCAAAGAATTCAAAGGCACCGACAGGCGTTTTGATATAAAGGGTACCCGGAACAACATAACAGTCGTAGATGATTACGCTCATCATCCTACAGAAATCAAGGCAACTCTGAATGCTGCTAAGCAGTTCCCGCATCAGAAGATATGGTGTATATTCCAGCCACACACTTATACCAGGACAAGGACTTTGTTCGATGAGTTTTCAGAAGCCTTTTATGATGCTGACAGCGTGATAATTACAGATATCTATGCAGCAAGGGAGAAGGACACAGGGCTTGTTTATCCTTCTGAGCTGGTAGACAGCATAAATAAGTACAGTGCAAATGCCGTATATAAAAATGATTTCAAGAACATCGCAAATATTATAGCCACAGAGGCAAAACCCGGAGATCTTGTATTCACAATGGGTGCGGGTGATGTATTCAAGCTAGGGCCTATGATATTGGATAAGATAAAGGAATAATTCGTTATAAAATAAAGCCTCACCAAGCTGGTGAGGTCTTTTTATTTCTATTCCTGCCGTGCCATATCCTTGCCGTATATTGCAAACCATATCATCCCTATAAGTCCGAATGCAAAAGCTGTCATGAAGTTTGCCTTGGGTGAGATATTCCAAAGGTAGGCGCTGCTTATGGCAGCTATTGAGACTACAATATCTCTTAAAAGATAGTAAGTGCCAAAGGTTCTTGCCTTTGCATCCTCCGGCGCAAGGTCCATTATCAAAGCCTTTCTTGTCGGTTCACCGAACTCCTTGAGCCCTCTTATCACAAAGGCCAGCACAAAAGCCCAGAAACTCCTTGAAAAGTATATTATCAGAGGGAACAATGTGAAGAAGCCGAAGGTTATAAGCACAAACGGCTTCTTGCCGTATTTATCAGCCATGTAAGCTACAGGAATATATACAAGCAGCGCAGTGACCATCTCAACAGTGGTCAGAATGCCGAATTGAAGCGGCGAAAGTCCATTATTCTCAACTACCCATATTACCACAAAAGCATAGGGTATCTGCTCAGCAAATCTTATTAGTATATCAGACACCAAAAGGTTTCTGAGGGATGGGCTGAAACACTCCAAAGCGTTCTTAAGCCTTACAGGCTTCGGGTCTTTTGCCGGCTTGTCATCCTCCATGAAATAATATTGAAATAATAATGCTGCTATTCCTAGTATAAAAGCCACTCCAAAGGCTATCCTTATGCCCAATACCTTCCCGTAAATACCTATTATTATACCGCCCACCACAGGGCCTAGGGCCATGGGAATCCTTCTAACAAGTGAATGTATTGATACTCCCATAGTCCTTTTTTCCTTCTTCGAGGACTTTGAGACCATGCTCATTATAGCAGGAAGCGATATTGCAGTCCATGCGATGAAGAACACAGAGCCTATAAGTACTGCTTGCCAAGTGGGTATCAGTATAACTATGGCATAGCCAAAAAGGGATATGAGTGTGAATATCATCAAGGCCTTCTTGTAGCCCACCTTATCTGTTATGTATCCTCCCGGAAAGGAGTACAGCGCACTCAGCAAATTGTCCATTACATTCAGAAATCCTACAGCAAAGGTAGATCCCCCTATTGCCAGAAGATAGAGAGGAAGGAACCTTTCTGCCATTTTCTCCCCAAGTCCTATGAGTATTACCATTACAAGCATGGCACCCATGCTTTTATTTAATCCTAAAAATTCAACTATTTTATTTCTGTTTGAGTTCACTTTAGCACCTCGTTATTCTGATTATTTCCTGAATAGGTCATCCAAATCATTGATACCGCCTGTCACCTTTTGAAGCAACCCTTCAAGCTGCTCTTCCTCTTTTTCATCCAAACCGGCTGTGAGGTTTTTCAAGAACAACTCATCCTCTCTGATATGCTGGAGAACCTGATCCTTTCCTTTATCTGTCGCTGTAACCAGCACCACTCTCTTGTCATTCTTCTGCCTGTTCCTCATTATCAGATTCTTACTTTCCAGTTCGTCAAGCATGCCAATCAGAGTAGAGGGCGAAATATCCATCTGCCGTGATATGTCCAAGGTCTTCATCTCGCCTTCTTTATATATCTTTTCAAGAACATGAAGCTGTATGTAGCTTAAACCGCTACTTCTGAGCTGATAGCTTTTTTTGAACTCGAAAATGCTTAAGAGCCTATGGAACAACTTTTGATCCATATAATTCACTCCTCGAATCATTCATTATATGAATAATATACTATGAATGGTTTTACACGTCAACAAAAAAAGAGCTTAAAGCTCTTTTAATAACGATCTTATGATTCGGAATACAAAGCTGTTCATAGCTATCTATAATATAAAATATTAATTAATATGGCAGTACCGTCGTTACTATTGATGAATTCATGAGGAAGCTCCCCTTTGAATCGAATTGAATCACCTTCGCAAAGACTAAACTCTTCTTTGTCTAAGATAAATCTTATATTTCCTTTTGCGACATAGATATATTCGTCAATGCCATTTGCATGTCCATTATTTGAGTGTTTTGAATGTGGCAAAATTTCGAGCTTCAACATCTCTGATTTATGTAAATCATGATATGGAAAAATACTGTAAACACAGTACTCTGATTCATTGTTAATGACTTTTAGATCACGATCTTTTACAATTGTGTAGTCCAACTCTTTTTCTTTAATCAATTTTGTAAGTGGAATTTTCAAACCATCTGCAATTTTCCATAACACCAATATTGTTGGATTAGTACTGCCCCTTTCTATTTCGCCAAGCATGCTCTTGCTAACACCAGAAACCAACGATAAATCTTCCAGAGTTAGCCCCTTCTCCTTACGTATCTGCTTTAGGTTTTTTGAAATATTACTGTTGATATTCTCCATATTAAGCCCTCCATGAAAGTATTATATACCATATTGTACAAAAAACCAATATGGTATATAATACTTTATATAGGAATCTAGTGCGATATACCGCACACAAGGAGGTTTTAATATGGAAGTATTCAATATTTACCAGATGTTTAGTCAATTAATTCAAGATGAGAAATCCGATATTCAAGTTCTGAAGCTGACAGATGGTATAATGTCAATGCTAATTGCAGAGTTAAAAGCCGGGAAAAAGCTATCAGCACATTATCATAATGAAGGAGTAGAGATATATCAAATCTTTGAGGGAGAGGGTAATGTTGAGCTGGGTAAATTGTCGGGCGACACAATATTATGGGACAATAGCTATACTGTTAAAACCGGCGATGTATTTGAAGTACAGCCTAAAATGGTGCATAGACTATCGAATAACAGTGATAAAGTATTAAGAATTATTTTCTTTGCACCGCCTTCGCACCTGGGTGAAGACAGAATATTTATTTAATATACGGGAGTGAGGTATTATGAAAGCTCTAAGGTTCAAGAAGATTGATGCATTTACAAAGGGGATATCCACTGGAAATCCTGCAGGCTATATCTATATGAATAATGATGAAATATTAAATGAAGAAGAGATGCAAAAAATAGCATCTGAATTGAAAGGATTCGTTAATGAAGTTGGCTATGTGAATAAAATCGGCGAACAGTATAGGCTGAGGTTTTATTCGTCAGAATGCGAAGTGGCTTTTTGTGGCCATGCAACTATAGCAATTATGTACGACCTGCTTGCCAATAATAAGGAACTATGTCAAAAGAAAGAAATATTGATTAATGTCAGTGCCGGAACCTTATCGGTTTTTAACCACATCAGCGAAGATGATTCTGTTTATATCATGGCACCGGCACCAAAGTTTTTAAACTGCATGCTAAAGTCTGTCCAAATAGCAGATGCTCTTGGAATTCATTTTTCCGATATAAATAATCAAATGCCCATAAGGTTAATCGATGGAGGATTAAGAACATTAATAGTACCAATTACAGCATTGGAAAGCTGCTTAAAAATATACCCTGATCAAGAAAATCTCAAATTTTTCTGTCTGGAAAACGGAATAGACATCATACACGTCTCCACAAAAGAAACATATACAGAATCGTGCAAATACCGCACCAGAGTATTTGCACCTAAGTACGGATACCTTGAAGATCCGGCTACCGGCTCAGGAAATGCAGCATTTGGATATTACCTGATTGATGAGAACCTATGGAATGGCAATTTTACAATTGAGCAAGGTCCAAATAAGACTAATCCGAATTTTGTCAGACTTAAGCAATATGAGAAAGACGGGATGGCACATATAATATTCGGCGGCTGTGGAACAATAAGAATCGACGGTACCTATTGTTTGCATGACTGTTCAATAAAATCTTAATAAGGCTATATTTATACTGCAAAGGTGGTGGTTGCTTCATTGCTTTACCACCTTTGCTTGAATATTGTAATTTAGTACACGAGAACTAAAGCACAGAAAGCGCCCACAAGTACAACGATGCAACTGAGCCATATGGTGAATACCGCTTTCTATACCTTTCAAATTTATCCTTTGGCAGTTCCTTAAGGCCATATAGGTTCATCATTCCCCTGCAGATTGCCAAATCCTTATAGCTTACCACATCAGGCCGGCAGAGGGAAAATATAAGCAGCATTTCAGCAGTCCAGACGCCTACCCCGTGCAGCGAAGAAAGCTTTTTTATTATCTCCTCGTCAGTTAAGCTGTGAAGTGTATGAAAATCTACTTCTCCGGATATGGCGGCTTCTGCAACTCCTTTTATATATTCCGCCTTCCTCACCGACATGCCGCAGCCTTGGATTCCAGACAATTCCGCTTGCGTGATGCTCTCGGGAGTGATGCTTCCAAGCAGACTATTCAATCTGTTCCATACAGTATCTGCAGCTTTGCTGGATATTTGCTGTCCTACTACACTTGATACAAGTGCAGTAAATGGATCAGGAGTAATTCTGCGATTTATTATTCCTATCCTGTCAATAGCTGCACCAAGCTTCTTATCCTTGCTTTTCAGATAATCTATTTCCTTCTGACCATATTCAAATATTTGCATTATTTCATTTTCTCCAAATCAAGCAATTTCTTTTTCATTTCCAGTCCTCCACGGTAGCCTGTAAGTGAACCGTCTGCGCCAATAACCCGGTGACACGGGATAAAGATAGGGATTGGATTGCGGTTATTAGCAAGCCCTACCGCCCGTGCAGCCTTGGGAGAGCCTATCTTTACAGCTATATCCTTATAGGAAGCCGTTTCACCATAGGGTATTTCACATAACGCAGACCAAACCTGCTTCATAAAAGCTGTACCGGTCGGCTCAAGGGGCAGTGAAAACTCTTTAAGCTCACCTGCAAAATAACCTTTGAGCTGCTTAACAGCCTCCTTCAATAATGGCGTCTCGTATAATAGTGTATCCTCCGGCAATTCATCATTACTAATATACACATTGGTTATCCTGCCGTCCTTTTCGGTTATTCCTATTCTTCCAATATCAGATTCATAGAAAAAATTTGGCACTATAATTCACCTCTGCTTTTTATGTATTCCCTGGGCGTATGATTAGTCTGCTCTTTAAAGCATTTGTAAAAGTTGGATATGCTTTTAAAGCCCGTCATATATGCAATCTCTAAAATGCTTGCATCTGGATGTTTGAGTAGTTCTGTGGCTTTGTCCACTCTTAATCCGGTAATATACTGCGTAGGGGTTCTGCCATACTGCTTCTTAAAAAGCCTTGCCAAATGGTTAGAGCTAACCCCAAGCTGTCTTGCTGCTTGATTTATTTCTATAAACCCAGCATAGCTTGCATCGAATATATCTTTAGCTTTTTTCACCAGCTCCAGATCCGGCTCAAACACTGTCTTATCCGGACAACACTTCTTGCAGGGACGGAATCCTGCAGACACTGCATTTGTACTATTATCGAAAAAAACAACATTCTCACTAGCAGGTGTTCTTGCCCTGCAGGATGGACGGCAGAAAATTCCCGTTGTCTTTACTCCATACAAAAATAGACCATCATAGCTCTTATCACAGTCTACAACTGCTTGCCATTTCTCGCTGTCGGATATTGTGAGATATTCTTTCATGGATTTTCTCCGTATCAATGCTCATCAATAAATTTCTGCAATTCATCGTGCCATGCACCAGGCTCAAATGTACCAATTCCAGTATCCTCTTCAAACAAAAGGTCAACCATATAGCGTGGCTTTTTACCGCCGATGTACATTGCTTTAATACAGGAAACACAGTAAACTATCACATTGTCACAAGGCATCTCCTTTGAGCGCTTTTTCATCTGCTCCTTGACCTGCTCCACTGGTAAAACGCCATAAAAACTATCACCGCAACAGATAGACTTTGAGCGGGTGTTTTTCGGCTCAATAATTTTTATGTTCATTCTTTCAATAAGTTTTCTAATTGCATTATGTACTCTTTCCTCAGTACGAGTGGGACAGGCATCATGTATGGACATTTCCATACCGTTATAGTCTGGGAATGGAAATGCTTCGCTTTCGGCTAATATTTCCCACAGGGATACGGTCGATATTCCATCATAAAGCTCTCTATACCGCCTGTCACATCCTGCACAAGTATTGATTACCTTTGTGCCTTTTTCAAGAGCAGGCTCGTGTCTGCAGCAAGTTAGATGCTCAGAAATATTTCCTAAATCCTTATTTAAAAACTCTAATACTTTCCCGGCAAGTTCCGGTTTATAAATCATAAGTGCGCAGCCCGGTGCATAAACTTGTTTCATTACAATTCCTCCTGTAATCATTCTATCACAACCTATAAATATATTTTACAGGAACCAGAGCCATAAATCTTCCTCTATTTCATCAAGCAATTTTTTATAACGGATTTCTTATTCACTTAACTTCAGCTCCATAAATATTGCACCTTCAATTGGATTATATACATATGGCTCAATATCATAGAATCCAAAGGATAAATATAGATTTTGAGCTTCGTTCATAGTTGCAAGTGTATCAAGTCTAATATAGTTATAATTTAATTTCTTAGCCTCATTAATGAGCATGCTGATAAGAATTTTACCTATACCCAATCCACGGTATATTTTGCGTACATACAATCTTTTCATTTCGCATGTATCCTCGGAAATCCTGCGCAAAGCGATGCAGCCTGCTCCTTTACCGTCAACTGATGCTAGCATAAGGGCTCCATCAGGTGGTCCATACTTTCCTGGCAATGTCTTAAGCTCAGTTTCAAAATCTTGAAAAGCAAGATCTATATCTAATGATTGGGCATACTCCATAAAAAGCTGCTTAATCTCTTCAAGCATGACCTCCCCAACCACGTATTTGAAATCAAGAATAGGTTCCATAGTTGATAAACCTCCTTGGGCGAAATAACATTTTACCGATAGCAGTTATGGACGCTTTACTTTATCAGATAACATGGTGATTGCATCCTTAACCCGTTTCTCCCGTGTTTCGACCTTTTTAGCATTTGCAATCCACTCCGCATACACTTTCTGATTAGTATATGAAAGTGCATTGAAGAAGCTCAAGGCCTGCTCATTTTCTTCAAGCTGCTTCTTAAAATCCTCTGGCATTTCAACAACTCGAGGTTCATCATCTTTCTTGAGAATAACATGCACAATATCCCCTGGCTTTTTGCCAATCGCAGCTCTTATTTTCTGAGTCATCCCCAATATATGGCAGTTGTGACCCATTTTTGCCAAGGATCCTCTATACTCACAGCCATCAAAGGTTGCTGCGACCTTCACCTGACCCTTTACTCCAAACTCTTTTTCTACTTCATAAGGAAACTCAACAAAGGCAGCATCAATTGAATCCTGTTTTTTTATCTCTGCATCAAATTCATAAGTTTTCACGCTTATCACTCCTTAACAACTCCATTTATATAGTCAACATTATAGCATTTTTTCCATCCTCTGTAATACTTTTGATGAACAAAACAAAAAAAGCCACACAGATCAACCTGTATGACTTTGAATGCTAAATCTGCACCGATAGTAAATCTTCAACTCTGTCATTCATATACTTTTGCGAATCATAAACTCCTTGGTTATAAAACTCTGGAGCTAACTCTTTAATAATAAAATCCAGAATCATATTCGAGGCCAAATCACCTATTTCTTCTTCTCTCTCTTTTAAAAAATAGTACTTTATTGCAGAAATCATGTCATCTTTTTTTTCTTTAGTGAGTTTTATTCTATCTTCACTGCTCATATAATACCTCCTTCGAAATGATGTACGAATGCTTTTGCCTCTAGAACAACGCATGAATATAAATGATGCGTCTTAAGCAACGGGGAACGGGTACCACGGTTTTCCTTCGGAAAAACACTGAAATCCACTAAACACACGGTGGGAAAAAATATTCTGAAACATAAGTAATAATCGATAAAGTGTAAGTATCAAAACTCTCTAATGTCGCTATATATTATATAAAATTAACCGTGCAATTCCGTAGGAATCCGTGGAACATCCGTGTGTTCAGTGGTACCCGTTCCTCCGTTCCCCTGTGTCGCATTATTCTACAATTGCGTATTAAAACATATTCCCTAATTAATTATAAGCATACCTGTATAGGTTTGTATTTCTTTATTTTCCTCTGTTCGAAGCAGGAACAGATAATATCCCTTCTCTTCTGGCAATATCAGCTGACCCTTTTCATCTGTGCTTATTACAACAAGGCTGTCCTGCCCTATTTCCTTACCAACCTTCTCCCTCGTTAGTCCCAGTATACGACAATCCACTAGTTTTCTTTTTTCCGGATACTTCACTGCAACTGTCTCATCACCTGAAAAGCTGGCCATTCTCGGATAATTATCCGAGAGGTATAAGGGCTTTATATCCTGAGGTAAGATAAATGAGTCCAGAAGGCTCATATGGCCTGCTGGTCTTAAATAGAGAGCACTGTGATTGCCATTTTTATCAGTCTTGCCCTCCAGGCAAATCTCGCCTTCCTTATAGCCTTTGTCCCATTCCATTGGGGTCAACATAGGGGTAAATGTAAAAGCAAAAGAATTATATACCTCTGGATTTTTTGACTTAAAATAATCAGGCATATTGTCCATACTGCGCTCAATATACAGTTCTGAAATAGACTTTCTTTCCCCATTCTCAAATACAGAAATAAAATCCTCAGGTATATCTCTGCCTCCGACAGGTATTATATAACCTTGTGGGTTTTTAAACATTCTAGTGTCCTTTTCCATAGGGTTAATATGTTCGATTATTTCTTCCCTTGGTATCACACTGACTATTTTATCAGAGAATAAAGCTTCAACTTTTTCAACAGGAATTGAATTATCTTTGTGTCGTCTTGCTTCCACTCCTGCAAGTCCAAAATATATGTAATGACCTTTGAACTGCGAATAATTGAGAGTCCAGCAGTAGCTGCCCCGTGTGAGATATTTCACCTCCCCACTGGAATCAATGAAATGCAAGTCAGGATAGTGTTCTCCATCTGTTAGCTTTTCAGCAAGCACAAGTGTACCGCTCTCAAATGGCATTTGATCATATATTATTATAGGTTCACTGGTATCTTCATAAAAATTCACTAATGCTTCCGCAATTGATGTTCTTCCTTCTACCTGAGCGATTATTGCTTTTATACAGCTTTGTACATAACCATCGTCACTAAGCTTGCCTTGAACTGTCTTCTCCCAGACACCTTTCTCTGCTAAAACTTGCAAATTAACACCGTACCACTTTTCAACATCACTACGTAAAACCTTATATGATGACCCTTCAAAACTAAATTTAACTGCTTCAAGGTTGTCGATTAAGGCAAAAGCAGCTGTGGCATTGTAAATCAGAGCCTTATTTACCTTATCTTGACCAATAGTCTTAACTGGAGCCTTGTAGTTTATAACTGCTGTTAGTGTGTCCGGAAACAGCTGGAATGACATTTCAATATCGTCTAAAGGCAATGAATGAAAGAGATTAGCAAGATTTGAAGCATTGCCCATATACTTATTCTTATATTTTAAAACGTTATTGAAGTCATATGTTGATATGTCTTGTGATTTTGCAGCCGGCTGCTCTTTTTGAGCAATGCGAGGCATAATAATGCCCTGTGCTACTCCAACAAAGGTAATGCCAGCAATAATAAAGCCAATAATCAATTTATTCCTTGCATTCATTCTTCTCGCCACCTGACTCATATTTAAAACAAATATTGTAGTCTATTTATAGTTTAATACAGATAGCCTAACATATCTAAACATCCATCTTCCCAGACCTTACTTCCTATTTTCTTTATCATCAGCTCTTTGATTTCTTCTTCCCCAATGCCCAATGTTTTATGTTCATTTATTTTAGTCCACTTGCATATATTCTTTACATTAATGAAACCGCTATTTGCATAGAAAATTTGTACATCAGTAAAAAGCAGTAAGAAATCTAATTTATGTGCAATAGCGAACCCTTCAATTGTTTCTAATAATTTAGAACCGATACCTTTACCCCTATATTCTTTTTTAATACAAATGTCTATAATCCCTAATACTTTTATGGCGATACCATTTAAATTCATTGCTCTATAATCTAGTCCTACCTGTCCAATTAAAGTATCTTCGTCAAATACCAAATATCTAAAATGAGGCATTTGTTTAAAGTATATTCTATCCTTTTGATAAGCTTCTGGAAAACTTTCTATCAATAAATTTAAAATATCTTTTTCTAATTTAATATCAATATCATATTCATTTATTTTTACGATTTTCATATTCTACACCTCACTTTAAGTAGAAATTTACAGAACAATATTCTCCATTGCATATCAGACATATTGATAGCCTAAAAAGACTTGTTAATCGTTCTTTCTTCTATAATCTTAACCTCTTTAATAAATGGTTCCAAACTGACTATTTGCTCTTTAGTCAATCCTTTTGCATCAAATATGATTTCACCAGTTACATCTAAGCTACCCCCTTGCGAAATACTTCTGTTTATCTGCATTACTGTGTCTTTGTTTGAAGCTCTTTCAAGAAATTTTTCTGATAGTATTGGTCTGACCGAAACTATCATTATATCTGCTGCCTCATTGTTTGTTAACGTAATAGTGAATTTAAAGCTTTGTGTTTCAAAGTCATTTGTATTTTCTCCCACTGCTCCAATGCTTGAGTTCATAGCAGTAATATCTATACCCACCTTATTTAAGGTGTCGTTTCTTGAACACCCAGCAAATAATAAAATAATAGATATTAGAAGCATTATACTAGCTTTTTTATACATTTTTTCCTCCTCAAACTTAATTGCGTTCCAGCAAAGCTTGTATCGATGCCTCTAGTCCACCCTCCTCTAATACGCCTCCAGTCCAAAGGGTCCCTATAAACTCTACTTCACCGCCATTATGTTTTATCACCAGCAGCGGGCTGCCCATGCTGCAGGTTTCCTTAAGCCATCCCTCTTCATCCACGTCCATACCCCCAGCCAAAACCACCTTGCTTAAATCTTCCGGCAGCAGACGGAATTCCAGTGCATAAACATCAATGGTCGTATCTGCCAACGAATCGAAGGTCTCGATAATTTCCAGACGGGTTATCTTGCTGTCAAGAATATTCACCACTGGATTTGATTCATAGTTAGTAATATCCCTGTTAATGGTTTCCCATGCAATTCTGGTAATTGAGTCTGACCCATTCGAAGCATTATTGTCCACCTCTGCTGCCTCTATATGCTTTTCGGCATACCTGAATACCTTATCAGCCAGAATATGTTCATCATCCTTAACCGTATAAATGAAATCCGTGTTTGCAGCAGTATACCTTCTCAGATTGCCCTGGCTGACTATGAAGTGAATGGGAAAGACCTTATCTATATCAAATACTGTGAAGTCTACATAAACAGTATCCGAATCAATTATAGTGCTTCCCGAATCAAGGCTTCGACTGCATATCTGACCGGAAAATATCCTTTTAAATTCCTCCAATTCCTCTTTATCTCTGATGGTTATTCTCTCTGACTCTGATGATGATCCATGGATTCGTATAGATATTTCATCAAAGCTGTAGCTATCATGCATTACCTGTTGGGGTAAGTAAAACAATATCAGACCTATGCATGATACTAAAAGGCCCCCTAATGGGAACAAGATTTTTTTATCCTTAATTGAGTAACGCAGACTTCCCTTATTCCTGAGTATGCAAATAATGCTGTAAATCAAGCCACCCGCAGAAATAATACATATAAATGGCAAAAGCTCAACTAAAAACTTGATGACAGCAACAAGCATTTCATTTAACCAAATTGGAGCATTCCAAAGCATTGACTCTCCCCCTCTGCATTAAATATCTCTACAGTCGTGTCTGTCCCTATATCAAAAACTCTTAATGTTCAACAAAGATTACAAGTTTAAATACATTGTTTTATTTAATTCTTTAAAACCTTTCCCTGAATAAAACTCAATAGCATTTTTATTAAAAGAATAAACCTTTAATTCAACTCTATCAATTTCCTTAAATTTTGCCCATTCTACTACCTTTTGTAAAAGCAAAGAACCAATATGGCAATTCTGATAATTTCTCCTTACTGCGATATTATCCAGCTGTATCCATTCCCTCTTTTTAATAACAGGAAAACTCGATGACTTTAATATATAGCATTCTGCAAATCCAATAATTTCTGATCCCAATTCAGCAACAAATAGAGCTTTATTGATATCATCGATAATTTCTGATATATATTCTTTAGCCCTTGCATAATCATCAGGCTTAATAAAAAGTTCAGGATGATTTAATCTATGATGTTCATCAAGCTCCGCATAAATTTTGCATAAGTCCTCGTAATCATCTATGATTGCTTCCCTTATTTTTATTTCCATATCAATACCCCCTTCATATGTCCTGCCAGATGTGCTTCTCCATATCAATAGTACCGTCTGCCCTAAAGGTGACTCCTTCAGAATCCAGCATTGCCCTCTGTATCTCGGAGTCACCGAACACATAGCCAGGGGACAGCTCTCCCGTTGCCTTCACTACCCTGTGACAGGGCAGGTTCAAGCCTTCTGGAGCGCTTCTCATCGCCCAGCCCACAACCTTGGCGCCCCTTGGATACCCAAGCATTTTGCCTATGCCGCCGTAAGTGGCAACCTTACCCTCGGGTATCCGGGAAACTATTTCATATACTCTTTTAAAAAAACCTTTTTCTTTATCCGCCATAATTCATCACCACCAATTGCGGAACGCATGCAATGCGTTCCCTACATTCTGTTCTTTTTCTTCTTCAGAAGTGAAGAAGTATCCAAGTTTTCTGCTTTTGGCTTTTCTGCCTTCTGCTCTTGTGCTATTGGTTCTGGCCTCTCTTCCACTTTTTGCTGTGACTGTGCTTTCTCTTCTGGTTTGACAGCTTCACCAATAGTGTTTAGCATTCTTTTCGCCTTAGCAGGCTTTTTACCTTGTGGCAATAGCTTTGCTCTTATTACTGAAAGCTTAGCCTCTAGTGCTGCCATAGGCAGGTTAAGCCTTCTTAATGCTATATCAAACATAAATAGTATAAGCGCAAGTATTAGGAGTGCCGGTGTCAAATCTACAGCTCCAAATATATCCTTTATTTTCCCTTTATACACGTCTTCTGGAGTATTGATGAGCGTTCCCCCAGCTTCTTTTATGAGTCTGTCCAGATATCCGCTGGGTGGCTGTATCCTGTACTCCGGTGAATACTGCACAGATATTCCGGTGCTGGCAGCGTTCACTGTCTCTCCACCCTTCTGCTGTAGGGCTTTTATAATATATGAGCCTGTTTCGGTTATTTCAAAATCCCCGCTGTACTGCCCAGGTGCCACAGGGTAAAGTGTAACTTCCCTGCTCTCCAAGGTGGGTGACACAATAGTAGCCTTAGCCTCAAACTCGCCCTTATCCACCTTGTTGTTAAGAGTTACAACACCCTTGCCGCCCTGCACTTCTGTCTCTACTGTGATATCGTCCTCCTGGTACTTTTCTATAGTCCAGTTGATAAGGTTCTGCCAGAGCTTGATGTTGTTATCCCAGCCTACATAATTCCTGCTCCATTTGCCGTTTATGTCGGAGTTCCATGCAGCGGTCTTGCCCAAACCATACTGCCATACAGTAAGTATCGGGTCATCCTGGTCGCTTGCCAGCACTACCCTCGAGGTACTCTTAGGTGTAGCTGCCACATAGCCCATAAGGGTCGGCAGTCCTTGCTCTGCTGCTCCCGCAAGCACCGGATGTGCATTGGTTATTGCCGGTATGAATTCCCTGTTGTTAAGATACGCCCTTGCGGCTATAAAGGTCTCTTTAGCAAAGATCCTTGGAATATTTGAAAATTCATCGGTATAGTAAAAACGGCCATTGGACCCCTTCGCAATATCCTCCAGGAGCTGCACGTCAGAGCCCTGACCTACTGCTACAGTGGACACGGTTATATTATCCTTCTTTATCCTTTCAACCAGCTCCATATAACCGGCCTTCTCAGCCTGGCCGTCTGTAAGCAGTATTATATGCTTTATCTTTGTATTGGTATTCTTTATAGAGTCATAGGCTTCCTGCAGAGCAGGGATTATGCTGGTGCCCCCTCCGGGCCTTATGGTGCCTATATCATCCCTTATTTTCTCTGCATCATCAGCCTTGCGGGTAGGAACCACCCAGTAGTTGGTATCATCAAAGGTAAGTACTCCTATCTGATCCTTCGGTCTAAGAGAATCCAGAGTCCTCGCCGCAGCTTCCTTGGCGATATCCAGCTTCATGATTCCGCCCCTGCCCTCGGTCATACTCCCCGATTTGTCTATTACAAGTACTATGGACATATCAGGGATTTCCTTTTTTCCCTTAAGCTCCATCTCCACCGGCAGTACCTTTTCCAGGGGTGTCTTGTAATAACCGCCTAATGCGAAGGAATTTTCGCCTCCAGTTGCGATAAAGCCTCCTCCCATGTCTTTGACATATGAATCTAAAGAGTTTAGGAAGCCGTCGCTGAGGTTTTCTGCGGATACATTGCAGGTAATTATTGATTTGTAGGCAGATAGGCCTTCAAGTGTTCCCGGCACCGATTGGGCATTGACCCTTACATAGTTCATACCCGTAGCGGCCAGCATCCTGACCATCTCGTCAGCTTCACCGGCACTGTCCTCCACAACCAATATTTTAGGTCTGTCAATTACATTTGTGAAGGTTGAGGCCTCATTATTCTTACTCTCTGTGTCAGAATCCGGCTCAAGAAGCACCTTGTAGCTCTTAAAGCCTCCCGTATCGGCCATATCTCGGAATACGAACCTGTTGCTGCCCTTCTGCAGCACAACCCGTTCTTCCACAGCCTTATCCTTTCCACTGATAAGCGTAAGCTTCGCCCCTGTCTGCACTGTGCTTTCTATAACCGCTACAATGCTGAATTCCTCACCAATCCTTAGTCTTTTAGGCACAGTGATGCTTTCAACTGCAGCTTCCTTGCCTATTTCACGTTCTATCCTGTACACCTTAAAGTCAATATTCTCACCTAATATGCTAGAGGCCAGCTTGGAGCTGTTGCCCGCATTTTCCTCACCATCAGTTATCAGCACAACCCTTTTCTTGCTGTTTTGGGGGAGCAGTGACACCGATGTCGTCAGAGCATTTTCTATATCTGTATAAATACCTCTTGGTTCAGTCTCAATTTTATTGAACACTGAATCCTTTGAAACGAAGCTTTCAATTAGAGAGTTATCCCCAAAAGCCACAACCCCTGTTTGATCCTTGAAGCCCTTCTGGTTCAATGCCTCCCGCACAAACTTCTCTGTCTCAGTCCTATATTCCTTCATGCTGTCCGAAGCGTCTACCACGAATATTGTTGTAGTTGTATCCACAATCCATTTAATATTCGCTCCCGAAAGAGCAAGTATAAGAAGGACAAACACAGCGTTCCTGAGGAATAATATGAGTCTTCTTCTTAGTTTGTACATCTTGCCAAGCTTCTGGGCTGTATAAAGTACAAAAAGTATTGCTAATGAAATAAGGAAAAGCAGCAGCGGTCTTTCAATATCAATAGCCACGTATATACACCACCCATTCTACCGCTGCAACAAGCAGCAGCAAGCCTAACAGCCAATTCTGCAGTCCTGTGCCCCCTGCTGCGGTTCCAGCCGCAGAAGCTTTTTGCGCTTCAGGTATTTGCTGATTGACTGCGGATTCGCTTTCTACAGGGAAGTTGACTGCAAAGCTTGATACTTTTTCAGTCTCATCCACCTTTTGTGTCAGTTCATATACACCGAAACGCCCTGTCTTGTCAAAGGGCAGCATTGGATACGTGAGCTCCAGCCTGTGGATATCTCCAGCCGGATCTTTCACAGCGGCCTCCTTGACCTCAGGGTTCGGATTCAAGTCTATAGAATCACCGCATACGTAAGATGCTCTTCTCTCTGAATCAATTCCCATCAGATATGCAGCCAGGTTATATATGAAAATCGGATATTCAGTTGTCAGAGCAAAGTCACTGTTGTGCAGGTCAAAACCCAATACTGCTGTCTTTCTGCCCTTATACTCTCCAGAAAGAGCTGCCGGTTTTCCACCGACGCTCATAAGCACATCTGACCAGAAGGGTGCTTCCATGTCCTTAAGCTTTGACACTATGAAATCTGCATTCTCCATATATTTGGTAATAGGATGCTTCATTATTTCAGCAACCCCTCCTTGAAGTTCTGTTCCCACCTCAACTATTCCATTGCCAGTGGGTGGGTTCAAGAGCAACACGCTGCCCGACTTGGGCAATTCGACCGGGGCTGCAGAGTCAAATATATAAAGATCATAGCCGACCTCTATATCTTCACCGGGATTTGTTTTATAAAGCTCCAGCCCTTTTATATTGGACAGGGCTTTTTCTATAAACACATTGCTGCTTGCTATCAGCAATACCTTGCTTGGTTTTGTGTATTTCACAACACTGTACACTTGATTGTCTTCCGCCAAATCGTCCTTTTCAGTGAGCTCCGCCCAAAGATAAGGAGCATTGGTGGATATATCTTCAAAATACACTGTCTTTGTCTCTCCCGCAGAGAGTTCAATATTTTTTATGTCCAGAACCTTATCGCTGCCATAAAGAGATATCTCTCTTGCAAGAGGCACCTTTGACCTGTTGGTTGCACGTACTAAAGCCGTCAGTTTTCCATTGTCATTGGAATATGAGATATAGTCCAGGCTTACGT
This sequence comes from Clostridia bacterium, assembly GCA_035628995.1. Lineage (NCBI taxonomy): Bacteria > Bacillati > Bacillota > Clostridia > Clostridia bacterium. The sequence goes on from DASPIR010000009.1 coordinate 105,934, forward strand.
TCTGCAGCTCTGATGCCAATGATACGACCTCAGCATTCAAATCCTCAGTATCCACAGGACTGTCAGTATAAAAAACCGCCTTATAGCCGATGTTCCCCTCATACTGTTTGACCATTGCCCTTACAAGTGAAACGGAGTCATTTATATTTCCGGAGGAATTGCTGGCTTCTATGGCTCTAAGCTTGCTTACTGCCTCTCCCTTGTCTGTGGTTTTCCCAATTTCAACTTTGGGGCTTCTTTCTACCGTCAAAAGGGTAATATTTGCCTTAGTACCTGAGTGATTTATCATTTCCTCTGCCAGCCGTTTTGCTTGCTCCAGTCTTGTACTCCCCTCATACCTTGCATTCATGCTTCCGGTATTGTCAATAACCACTACCAGATTTGAATACATCCCGCCCTTGGTATACAAATACGGATCAGAGAGTGCAAAAACTAAGAAAAGAATTGATAATAGCTGCAGGAAAAGGAGCAGGTTTTTCTTAAGCTTCTGCCAGGGGGTGTTTACCTCAATATCCTTCAACACCTGCTGCCACAGATAAATACTCGAGATCTGCCGCTCTTCGAATTTCTGCTTCAATATATACATTAGCACCACAAGAGGCATGAATGATAAAAACCACAATGCCCAAGGGAAAAACAATCTCATAAAATCACATCCCTATACGTTTCGCGAAAAGCATTTTAAATTATTAATTCAAATTTCGCGTAAACGTTTCCTTGATTTTTATTGAATTCGCGCTATACCCTGATGGAATACCTTAAGCGCGTTCAATATACAATACCTGCTCTGGTAAATTCCTCGAAAACTATCTTCTCCACCGGTTCTGCCGAGGAGACTTGTACGTAGGTCACTCCCATTCTGCTGCAGAACTCCTCAATATTATTCATAAATGCGTTCAGTTCTTTATCATACTGCTTTAATAGAGCCGGTGTAACTGAAATGTCCCTGGCCTCACCGCTCTCACTGTCTAATAGCCTTATCTGTCCCTCCATTGCCGGATTCAGTTCCTCAGGTGCTAAAATATGCACCAGTATAACGTCCTGCTTTTTGTATAGCAGGTATTTTACTGCATCCTCAATTCCCCCGGAAGTGAAAAAATCAGAAAAGACAATTGATACTCCACTTCCCTTGAATTCCTTCTTTTTAATAGCGGAATTCAAATCAGTGGTACCTGCAAACTGCAGATTTTCCAGAAAGTCCGCACATCGCTGGAACATCCCCCTGCTGTTTAAGGCTGGGGACTGTTTTACAAGTGCTCCTGAAATTGTGTTCAGACAAACCTTGTCCAGATTGTTCAATGCCAAGTATGCCAAAATACCCGAAAGCTTCAAGGCTGTCAGGGACTTCTTAGGCTCTCCGAAATACATGGAGCGGCTGCCATCAATAAATATGTTGACCATTGCTTCCCGCTCTTCCATAAAAAGCTTGACGAAAAGCTTGTCAAACCTTCCGTAGGCATTCCAGTCTATACGTCGAAAATCATCACCCATGGTGTATTCCCTAAAGTCAGAGAACTCCACAGAGCTGCCTTTGCTTCGAGACTTCCTGTTGCCTCCGGAGCCAGTATTCATCATCATTCTTACGTTTATAACAATGGTATCAAGTTTTTTCAGAAACTCAGCATCAAAAATTCTCTCTCCCAAATCATAGCACCTACTATCCCTTATTTATCGCTTCAAGAAGTTCAGAAATAAGCACGTCAGTAGTCACTCCATCAGCCACAGCGTCAAAGTTCAGGAAGAACCTGTGCCTGAGTGAAGGATATGCCACATACTTGATGTCCTCAAAAGAGACATTGTACCTGCCTTCCATTAGAGCTCTAGCCCTGGAAGCGGTTATAATTGCCTGGGCTGCTCTTGGGCTTGCCCCGAACCTAATATACTTCTTTGCACTTTCCGGTGCCCCTTCACTTTCAGGGTGTGTGCCCATTACCACCCTTAGAGCATATTCCTGTACAGGCTTGGCTATAGGTACTTCTCTGATAACCTTCCTCATCTCCAATATGGAAGGCCCGTCAATAATCTTTTGTAGCTCGACTACCTTATTGGTAGTGGTTATATCTATAATATCCTTTAACTCGTCAAAGCTGGGGAACAATACACTAAGCTTGAATAAGAACCTGTCCATCTGCGCTTCAGGCAGAGGATATGTACCCTCCATCTCGATAGGGTTCTGAGTTGCCAGCACCAGGAAAGGCTGGGGCAGGCTGTAGGTAGTCTTGCCCACAGTCACTGTCTGCTCCTGCATTGCCTCCAAAAGAGCTGACTGTGTCTTGGGGGTGGCTCTGTTTATTTCATCAGCCAGCACAAGATTAGCAAAAACCGGCCCTTTCTGGAATTCAAATCGGCTATTGCCGCTTTCATCCTTTACAATTATATTGGTACCCATAACATCTGCAGGCATCAAATCAGGAGTAAACTGAATCCTGGAAAAGGACAAATCCATTACCTTCGCCAAGGTCTTAACCAATTGGGTCTTCCCTAGTCCGGGAACACCCTCAAGCAGCACATTGCCGCCTGCCAGAACTGAAATCAGCACCTGCCTTATTATATCCTTCTGCCCAATTATAGCCTTGCCTATTTCCGCTTCAACATTATGAATGGTGTCTACTATCTCACTTATCTGCTTTTCATTTATATCCATGGGGCCCTCCTTTTTTAACTTGGGTCACGTGTCCCCGTTGCGAGTTACGAGTTACGAGTTACGAGTTGCGAGTATTTAAGCTTATGCTTCGAAGCCTTTACGGGCGAACACTGTTCGCCCCTACGCCGCGTAACGCGAAACCCGAAACGCGTAACCAGTTATCTATTCCTCTAACGATGTAAAATATTCCTTCACCATATCCTTCATACCCGGCGGTATGTCTGAAGTGTTCATGCCTTCCATTGCCTTGTCCTTATACTGCCCTACAACCTGGTTGTACGGTACTGAGCTTCCCCTCACTGTTTGGCTCTTATCTGTAATAACCTGCTCAGTGGTGCCTCCTGTCCCTTTCTTGCCGTTGAGGTTGGAGGTCTCCCCTTCTCCTCCCAGAGTTTGAGGGGTAAATATCTTCTCATATTCTCCATCTTTTTTCTCTGAGCCATCCTTCTTACCAATGCCTGAGCTGCCAGGAGGTATGGGAGTTTGATTCTCATTCCCCATATTGATTCCGCTTCCTGCCCCACTACCCTGTCCGCCTCCCTGGCCGTTTCCACCGGGGTTGTTGCCTTGATCCTGCTGACCATTACCACCAGGTTGGCTGCCCTGTCCCTGATGTCCGCTGCCATCCTGACCCTGCTGTCCTTGCTGGCCGCTGTTCTGGCTGGTGTTTGCTTTCTCCAGCTCCTTAGTAAGCTCAGATATTGCGTTTCTAATGCTTTCATTCTCCATAAGTTCTGATATGCTCTGGTCCAGCTGGCTAAGTTCACTGGAAATGTCTCCAAGCTCACCGGATGCCAGTTTTTTCGCCAGCTCAGAAAAGGACTTGCTAAGCTCAGGATTGTTCTTGATCTCCTGGGCCAGCTTGGACAGCTCCTCCGCAAGCTTCTGCTTCTCCTCTGGTGTGAGCTTTTTAAGCTCTTCCGCCATTTTCTTTATATTAGCCTTGAGAGCCTTTTCATCACCTTTTTTTATCATATCCGCAAGAGACTTTGTCATCTCATTTTTTGAAAAAGCATCAGCTATCTTATTCAAGTCTTCACTAGGGGCATATTTGTCTTTTATATATTCCAGCTTTTTTTCTGTCCTGCCCAGTGCCTTGTTAATTTCTTTCTCATCCTTGGCTGCTTTAAGCTCCTTCTTAAGCTCAGTCAGCTTCTTCTCCAGCTCTTTTTTCTGTTCCTCCGAGAGCTTGGGACTGTTCTTGACCTTTTCAATCAGCTTATCAGCCTTCTTTTGCTGCTCAGATATTTTAGCCTTTATCTTGTGAAGCTCTTCTGCCCTTCCTGCCATAGGATTCGGGATAAAGCCTGAAAGAGCAAGAACCGCAATGAGTATCAAGCATATTACTAGATACCTCTTATTTGGCTTTAGTGATATTTTCTTTTTATACTCCATATTCTTCAGATGCTCCAAAGCATCGTTCTTTTCCAGCATTGCAAAGGAGGATTGGTTTCCCACAAGCTCAAGGGCAGTAACTGTCCTCTCTTTGAGACCGAAGGAGTCAACCTTAAGTGCAGCGTAAGCGTCCTTGGGGGTTCTGAAGGCTGAATAAAAAAATGCAGCCAATACAGTCACTCCCACTATCTTCAATATGTTCAGATACACATTATAAATGGGAACAAACCTTGCTGCAATTGCCACAACAATTCCGAGGCACAGCGCAGCTGCCACCCCCAAAGTCATGTAATTAATGATTGAAGCGGCATGCAGCCTGTCTCTGATTTTTCTAATAATCCTAACAAGTTCTTTATCAATAGAACTCATATATTTCACATCCTATTTTTTTGGCTTGGGTCACGTGTCCCCGTTGCGAGTTACGAGTTACGAGTTGCGAGTTGCGAGTATTTAAGCTTGTGCTTCGAAGCCTTTGCGGGCGAACACTGTTCGCCCCTACGCCGCGTAACGCGAAACCCGAAACGCGTAACCAGATATCTATCTATTACACATTATCAGAAACCGCTTTCTTTGCTTTTCTCTTAAATCTTAAAAAACTGAATATACTCCTTCTTACGGGATTTATTTTTATAGCGGATAGTATAATCAGCACCACTGACAATACTGCATCAAATATTACATTTGCAAGCCATGGGTCAATGGTTTTGACAGCCTTCGGATTGTTGGCTGAGTTGCCTATATAGAAACCAAGAATAGAATCCAACCCCATTCCAGAATATCCGAGCTGCCCCGCAAGCAAGGAGCTAAAACCTGCCAGAGGGTTTGAATATAGTATCGGCAAGTAATTCTGGTAGTTCCACTGGTAGAATATCCTTAAATAGAATATTCCTATGAATATAGTACCAAAGGCCAGAAACGCCACCGTACCATATGTGAAAACCGTTGCTGCAGTCGTCTTCTTAAGGAAAGTGGAATAAAATATTCCAATGCAGCCTATTGTCACTGCAGTTACAATATAAAAACCAAAAAGCTGTATTATCTCCTTAATTGATATGCCTCCAAAAAGAAATACTGTGGAGAAAAGCGGAAGGGTCGCTATTATAAGCAGCAAAGTCTGACTGGTGGAGGCAAAAAGTTTGCCGGTGATTATTGATATCGGCCTGAGCTTTGTGCAAAGCACCAGATCAAGGGTCTGCTTCTCTCTCTCCCCTGCAATAGCTCCTGCTGTAAGTGCAGGTACAATGAACATTATCAGTATGAACTGTATTACAGCGAGTCCGGTATATGCACCTATGGAAACCTGTGGATCAATAGTTGAACTATAGGGGTTCATAAAGTTGGTATACATTATGAAAAGTGCTACAAGCGAAAGTATCAGAAGATACAAGGCTATTATGCCCGCTGCTCTCCAGCCCCTCATTCTTACCTTCAATTCCTTTAAAAGCACAGGATTTATGTTCATTGCTCGTCGTCCCCCTTTGTCACCTTCATAAAGACATCCTCCAAATTGCCGTCCAGCTGTGCGAAGGACACAACGGGTATGCCCCTTGTTACCAGGGCAGAGAGCACTCTGCTCATATCCTCATCTCCTCCTTCAAACCCAGCCTGTATCGTATCCCCTCTGGAAACAAGCTTGTCGATAAAAGGATACTCCTTCAATATCATCACTGCATCATCAATTTTATCTCTGACCTTCAGCTTAATAACCTTCTTGCTGTATACCTGCTGCATTATCTCTTCTACACTGCCGCTTATGACTATCCTGCCTTTGTCAATAATGCCTATGCTGGTACAGAGCTCAGCCAGCTCAGGGAGTATGTGGGAGCTTATGATAATCGTTTTTCCCATCCCTTTCAGGTTCCTCAATATTTCCTTCATCTCCACCCTTGCCCTTGGATCCATGCCGGAAGCAGGCTCATCAAGCACAAGAAGCCTTGGATTGTGTACCAGGCTGCGGGCAAGACAGAGCCTCTGCTTCATGCCTCTTGAAAGGCTGTCTACATAAGCTTCTCTCTTGTGACTCAAATCTACAAGCTCTAAAAGGTCATCAGTTATTTTCTTTTTTTCCTGACCTTTTATATTATATATTGAAGCGTAGAATTCCAAATATTCACTTACCTTAAGATCATCATATACTCCGAAGAAATCAGGCATATAGCCGATTTTCTCCTTTATACGCTTGTTATTCCTTATGACATCCACTCCATCCAAGGTAATTTCACCGGTCGTGGCTCTAAGAAGTCCGCAAATAATTTTCATGGTTGTTGTTTTTCCAGCCCCATTGGGGCCTACAAAACCAAATATCTCACCCTCAGGCACTTCCAGGTTCAAATCGCTCACTGCCTGGAATTTTCCGTATTTCTTATTCAGATTCTTAATATTGAGCATTATTTCACACTTCCCTTCACAGTAATCAGAGGAAGTTGAACACTGTCATCATCCATTTCTATTTTAAGCTTCAAGGTACCGCTGCTGTCTATATATTTTCCCAACAGATTGCCATGTATATCAAAGCTCCTGTAATCACCTTCGACCCAATCACCCTTCTCAGTATCCCAAATGTACTGCCTTACACGCTGAGGGTTGCCAACCGTGTATTGAGTCCTGATGCTCTCCATTTTTATATTGCTGTCCATTTTATAATGTATTTCGAAGGAGCCTCTTCCATAGAACATCCTCCCAAACTCGTCATAGTTTCCTGCATTCAGATTATTGACTACCGTAGGTTTCAAGAAGCCTAAGGGGTACTCCACATTATTCCCGTCCTTGAAGCTCAGATTTACCTTGGAGGTAATAAAGCTTTTTTCATAACGTTTAGTAGCCTTGCTGTTTACCAGAACCTCTTTGGATACCGGTGTGCTGCTCCAAGCCATCAGTTTTGCTTCAAAGCCTTGGTATGATTCATTCATAAAGCCGTACTCCAGTACTTGCCTCTTTTGCATGTCCTTTCTGGACTTTGCTATTTCTTCGGAAGTAGGCTTTACCTTTTGGTTTGGCTTTTGAGGAGCGGAATACGGATCCTTGTAAATGGCATTTATCAAATCATATCTTTGTCCAAAATAACTGCTGGGCTTTATATTAATTTGTTTTGTCTCTCCGTTTTTTACCGGACCTACATTTGCATACTGGTTTGGAGTTATTATATAGCATTCATCCAGGTCGAAACCCGAAGTGTTTTTTATTGTTCCTGTGTAGGCGCCCTTTGCATAGTTCAGATTGCTCTCGAGCTTGCCTGTGAGTACGTCATCCGCCTCCAGAGTCAGTGTCCTCATGCTCCATACACCATTCTTGTAGAACTCCAATATCGTCTTTGGAGCCACTATCACCTTGGAATCTATTCTCTGGGGAGCATTTTCATTAAGCATTGGCCCCCCATAATAGCCGTTATTCAGCATAAGAGGACGAATATCAAAATCTCCTCCCGCTTCGACCCTGATGTTGTCTTTATTGGGAGTGAATACTCCTGCATAAGTCTTAGGTGATATAATTCCGCTATTGTCAATGTCTACAAGGGAAATGACATTTGTAATAGGCTCAGTAAGCCTGGTCCCAACTCCGGATACATATACCACTCCAGAAAAAACTATGGAAAGTGCAGGTACAACAATCCACATAAGCTCTCTTTTGTCCAGCCGCTTCAGTATGATATAGCTTATGGGAGCAGCCAACAGTATATATGCAATATATAAAAATACAAGATGTGCAGTCTTTGGCAAAGGCAGCTCAGGTATATTCCTCAGTGCATTATCAATTGCATAGGCATTATCCTGGACCATCATGCCCTTTTGGTACCTATCCCCCAGATAATACTGTGGCAGAACCGCCACTATTGCCTTATCCGCAAAGGTACTGTTGCCAATCCAAGCAGACAGAGGCTCCAGTCCAAAATCAAAGGAGGCCACAGCCACAACGCCTTTGCCCTTCTCAATCTTCTGAAGCAGCGTGAAATCTCCTTCTTTAATAATGGGCGTACTGCCCTTCATAGTTATATCCAATGCACTGATGTTCATAGCTTCTAACGTCTTGCTTCCAGCCATCTGGTGAAGGCTGGAGGTCTGCAGTGCCCTGACTTCCCCAACCTCTCCCGTTATAAAATCATCCTTAAAGATTGCCAAGGACTTATTCTGAGAGGGCCCGGTCCCGATAACCAATACTCCTCCTTCAGATACCCATCTTTTTAAAGTTTCATATTGAAGTTTGCTGAGTTTGGAAGTATCGTAATTATTTATAACTATGACATTAAAAGTCTTTATCGCATCAATATCTTCCGGAAAATTGCTCTCGTCCAACTTTACATTCTTTGTACTGAACTGATTGGCATTCTTTACAGTCATTTTATTTATGTACTTCACACTGTCAAAATCATCACTCAATATACCCACAGCATAGGTCTCCATATTAGAGCCGGGATCTACTCTGAAGGTTTTTGTGCTTACGATTTCCTTATCCTCTGCAAGGTTTACCTTTAGCTTTGTATTGAAAACATTCATAGGTACATTCATTACGAATTTTTTAATTGAATCCTTTGGCAGACTCACATTCATTGCATAAATGGTGATGCTGCCGAATTGGCTTGGCATTTCTATCTGCAGCTCACCATTAATATCCCTGAGCTTGTTTTCTATCTCAAAATAAACCGGTGTAGTGCAGCCGATCTTATAGAATTTGTCGAAGCCTACCTTCATATCAATTTTTACTGCATCATCTGCCGCTGCTTGTATTTCAAGCTGACCAAACTGACCTATGGCCATTGCAAGTACTACGATAAGCATTACTGTAATTTTGAACCCCTTTTTCAATGCTAAACCCCCATATCAAGTCGATTTTTATTTGTTATTATCAGCCGTACAGTATTTTACCCTCTACTTATGTTAGACGAGATTTCTACTAATAAAGTTTCAACAGTATGGTAATCCTTACAGACCACACTTGAACAGTAAATTTCTGTCACATAATATATTCTAACCTACCCATACTAAATATCCAATAGATGTAATGTAACAATTGATTTACAGTTGTGGTAGAATTAGCATATATGAGATACAGACTGTCCTAGTTGTCGAAATACCATATAGAATTGAAGAAATTTCAGGTTATTTCCCGGGAAATAACCTATTGCTGTCGGTTCATGACGAATAAGGCGATTTAACCCCAAGGTATTTGGGGAATAATATCTCTAAATTGAAAAACAACGTCTAGGAGGTTCACAATGGCTAAAATAATATTGAAAAAAGGCGAGGAACAAAGGATACAGATGGGGCATCCCTGGGTATTTGACAATGAAGTGAGATCAACGGAAGGCAGCTATGAGCCTGCTGATATTGTCGATGTTGTTGACTTCAAGGACCGCTTCATTGGAAGGGGATATATAAACCCGAAATCTAAGATTCTTGTAAGACTGCTCACAAGGGAGCACGAGGAAATCAACAAGGAATTCTTCAGGAAAAAAATCCTTCAAGCATGGGAATACAGGAAAAAGCTTGTAGACACCTCAAGCTGCCGTGTTATTTTCGGCGAAGCTGATTTTCTCCCTGCTTTGATAGTAGATAAGTTCTCGGACTATCTCAGCATTCAGACTCTGTCCCTGGGGATAGAAAAGTATAAGGACATCATAATTGAGCTTCTGGAGGAAATACTGGAACCAAAGGGGATATACGAGAGAAACGATGTGCAGATAAGGGAAAAGGAAGGTCTGGAGCAGAAGAAGGGCTTCATAAAAGGTCCCTTTGATACTACTGTGGAGATAATGGAAAATGAAGTGAAAATGCTTGTAGATATAGAAAACGGACAGAAAACAGGCTACTTTCTTGACCAGAGAGAGAATAGGGCAGCGCTGAGGCCCTTTGTAAAGGATGCCCGCGTATTGGATACCTTCACTCATACAGGCGGTTTTGCACTGCATGCAGCTCACTATGGTGCAAAGGAAGTCACCGCAGTAGATATATCCGAACATGCAATAGAATACGTCAAGAGGAACGCAGCGATAAACGGCTTGCAGTATAAGATCAATGGCGTAGTCGGAAATGTGTTTGATGTACTCAAGGAGTATCAGTTGGCAAATGAAAAGTTTGATGTGGTGATACTTGACCCTCCGGCCTTCTGTAAAACCAAGTCAGCTGTGGAAGGGGCATACAGGGGCTATAAGGATATCAACCTCAGAGGCATGAAGATATTGAAGCCGGGAGGTTTTTTGGTGACCTGCTCTTGCTCCCACTACATGTATCCAGGCATATTCATGGAGATGATACAGGATGCAGCAATGGATGCACATAGAATTGTCAGACAAGTTGAGTTCAGAACTCAAGCAAAGGATCATCCGGTGCTCTACGGCTCTGATGAGTCAATGTATCTTAAATGCGTGATACTGCAGGTTATATAGGCACATAGAAGCATTAACTTTGTATATCGACTCACACAATATAAGCTTTGGACAGAATTAGAGCTTGATACTTGTAAAATCCTAACGCACATAAACCCAACGTCCTGTTGGTATGTGCTAGGTTTACATCACGTAAACCTTAC